>NZ_WJZD01000050.1:0-36115 GCF_021609665.1 Pseudomonas sp. PA-1-3F
ATGGATGGGAGGGGTGTGGCTGGTAGCTGCGGTGCTTTCGGGATGTACGGGGAAGGCGGTGGAGAGTTTTACATTGGAGGTGGATTTGCCAGCGCAATTTGAACTTAAAACGGCTGCCAACTACCGCCCCGCAACGGGTGAGACCTGCACCTTGCCTCGGCGGCGAGGCAAAAGACCTGAGCGGAAAGTCTTTTTTACAGACTACAAGCCTGTGGCGAGCAGTGTGAGTTACGAGTTGCCACTGACTGAAACAGTAGAAGGATGTCCGTTGGTCCTGCGCAGCGTGGAATTTGACTTCTATGCGAAGTGGGGGACGCGGAGTACGGATGTGGGCGGGAATTTCGGGAGTATTTCCATTCGAGACCGTTTGGAGGCCGACCTGCCTGGGATGCCCGAGTCGGGTGTGCAGGAAGTCCTTGGGCAATGTAAGTGGCACTTTCGGACGGTAGGGCCTTTGCATGCGATTAGAAAACTCCTGATCTGCAATTCATTGGATTCGATGGGTAACTTGCAAGAGTCGCGGGTAGGGGGCGTGGCGCAACGGCCGCAATTACCGGGGAAAAAGCTGAGGCTGGTGCTATCTGTCAGTGAGGATGAGTTACCTGCCTTTGATGATAGATGGGTAGCTGTGCCGGGTGGATGGCGGCGATGCAGAGGCAAGAGTTTCGAAGACCTTTTTGCATATTGCGCAGGTAACACGACGGACTTTAAACCCATAAAAATGCCGGACGGGCGCATATGCGACGTCTATCCAACATGCAAATAACAAGGACGAATTCATGAAGCTGGATGCATGGAAGCAAGCTTTTTTCAGTGAACGAATGCCTGCTTGCGCATTGAAAGGGCACTGGGTAAGTTTTCGTTTGGTCGATATGGCAGGCAATGGAAAAGCCTATGGCGGACTGCCATTTTCGGTCCATGACAGTTCAGGGAGACAGTACGTCGGTAAATTGAATGGCGAGGGTTTTGCCAGGCTGCAAGATTTCTACTGCGGCCCTGTTGTTCTCATGTTGGATGATTTGTATAGCGGGACTGAGGAGCCGTACTACCAGCTAAGAACGCGCCGAACGTACAAACTGCCTATCACCGAACTTCAAATTCGCGCTGAGCGAACTTTTTTTGGTAGTGCTGGCGGCAGACGCGTTGAGGGGGGGCCTGCCTACCAAGAAGCGGATGGGTTTTATCAGGTTGAAGTAAGCGATTTGGTACGCCATAGCGCTCATTTGCCCCGACCTGCTTCGTCAGCTTTGCGTCCCAAGCGCCATGCACTGAAAATGTTGGCCGATCTGGGCTTCGGCCCGCCTCAGCCTTCATTGGTGGGTATCGTACTGTTCCCCAACAAGCACACCGTTCTGGAAGTGCGACCACTACGGGCCTTACGCCCCATCTTATCCACCGAAGACGGCTTCTGCGCCCTTAACCTATACCAACTGGCATTGTTTGCTGCGTTGAGTTACTGCGATTTTGGACAGGCCCCCGCCGAAAAACCATTAGACGAAGTCCGGTTTCCGTTGGATCCGAGCGTTGGAAATTTATTCGCTGAACAGCTTTCGGTGTATCACGAAGCCTGGCGAATTGATCCGAAGCAATCACACCGTTTTTACCCGATCTACGAAGATATCCCTTACTCCCAACGCTTCGAAATCCTGCCGTTCGATCCCGTGTTGTATCCCCAAAATCGCCCGGAACGAAACGAAGAGCAGGAGCATCCCGCACGTTTGCACTTTTTCGATGATGAAAAATTCGGTACTGACACCCAGGCCTTCATCACCCACCACGATGAAGTCATCCTGATCTCTGTGCGAGGAACGGTCAGCCGTGCCGACGCATTACGTGACGCCGACGCCCATCAGGTGGCCTTCGAAGGCGGTGTTGGAAAAGCCCACGATGGTTTTTACCAGGCCTATCGGGCGCTGCGTAATTTCGTATTGCAATATCTTGATCAGTTTCACACCGGCCAGCGCATCGTAATGTGCGGCCACAGCCTCGGCGGCGCCATAGCACTGCTGTTGGCAGAAGGACTGCGCCGAACCCCAGACGCCCATTACAACATCCTGCTCTACACCTACGGCGCCCCCCGCGCCGCCGACTCTGAATTTACCGCCGGTGCCTCTTCCCTGGTCCACCACCGCATCGTCAACCACAACGACCCCGTCCCCAGCGTCCCGGCGCCCTGGATGAATACCACCGCCAAGCTCTGGATTCCCGGGGCCATCACGCTATTCAGCAACCCCGTACCCGGTGGCCTGTTGTTCGCCGCAGGGCTGGTGCGCGTGGGTGGTAACCCCTATCGACATCATGGCGAGCAATATCATTTCATGCCGATCACGCTCCCGGATGGCAGCCATTCTTCGGTGTTATGGAAGCCTGGCTGTGAATCCCTCCAAGAAGCGGGTTGCAACCGCGCATTGCAACTGCAGGGCGACATGCCCGACCGCGATAATGTGCTGAGGCAGCTGTTTCAAGCCGACCAGCACTTCATGACCACCAGCTACATCCCCGCGGCGTGGGCGACATTGCGCCGCTGGCAACAAACCCTGGAGAGTGAGGGCTCGTTGGTGACCCAGAGGGAATTCGAGCTGCTCGACCGGGCCTTTGAAGACATGCGCGAGCAACTACGGACCAAGCGGCGTGAACTTGCTCTGCGGCGCCCTGCCAATGATCGTAGCCATGAACCTACCGATGCCTTGAACGCAGAGATCGACCGTTTGCACACCAGCCGAGAGCGCTTGGCAAGCCTGCGCTGGCGTCGCCTGCAAGCCCGCGATGTCTACGGCAGCCATGCCTCTTCTGCACATCTGCAAGCGAGCCTCAAGCGTTGGTTCCGCCATCGCGAGAATCGTGAGCCGGCCCAATTCACCAGCGTCCCGCCGCCTTCCCACGATGAACAGGTACGGGTGCAAACGTTGGACATCGACTCAGTCGTCTAACCCACGCGGTTACATAAACTCTACCTGTGTCGGTTGCCGTTTCATCAGCACCTTGCCGTTGCGAATCGAATACAACGGCAAGCCCTGGCTACGTATGACTTCGTAGTCGCTGTCGGCCGACAGGATCAGCAGGTTGGCCGGGCGACCTGCTTGCAACCCATAACGATCGCCCAGGGCCATGGCTTTGGCACTGTTGTCGGTGACCAGGTCCAGGGCGTTTTGCAAATTGCGGTAACCGAGCATATGGCAGATGTGCAGACCGGCCTCCAGTACTCGCAGAATGTTGCCGTTACCCAGCGGGTACCAGGGATCGACGATGGAATCCTGGCCGAAACACACGTTCATGCCGGCCTCAAGCAGTTCGTTCACACGGGTGACACCACGGCGTTTCGGGAAGTTGTCGAAGCGTCCCTGCAGGTGGATGCTTTCGGTGGGGCACGAGACAAAGCTGATGCCGGAGTGTCCTAGCAGGCGAAACAGCTTGGCGCAGTAAGCATTGTCGTAGGAACCCATGGCGGTGGTATGGCTGGCGGTCACGCGGGCACCCATGTCGCGGCTGCGGGCTTCTTCCGCGAGGACTTCGAGAAAGCGTGAGTGGGGGTCGTCGGTTTCGTCGCAGTGCACGTCCACCAGGCAGCCAGTACGCTCGGCCAGATCCATGAGGAACTTCACCGAACTCACGCCTTGGTCGCGGGTGTATTCGAAGTGGGGGATGCCACCGATCACATCGGCACCCAGGCGAATGGCTTCTTCCATCAACTCACGACCATTGCGGAAGGACTCGATGCCTTCCTGGGGGAAGGCAACGATTTGCAGGTCGATCAGGTGGGTGCTCTCTTCACGTACCTCCAGCAGGGCCTTGAGTGCGGTGAGGTCCGGGTCGGTGACGTCGACATGGGTGCGCACATGCTGGATGCCATGGGCGGCGAGGGCCTGAATGGTTTTTTTGGCCCGGGCCTTGGTGTCTTCCAGAGTAATGGTGGCCTTGCGTTCGCCCCAGCACTCGATGCCTTCAAACAGCGTACCGCTCATGTTCCAGCGCGGCTCGCCGGCGGTGAGGGTGGCGTCGAGGTGGATGTGGGGCTCGACAAAGGGCGGTATGACCAGGTTGCCGGCGGCGTCCAAGTCGCCGGCCATCAGTGTGGGCGCTCCGGTTTGCGCAGTGATGCTGGCGATCCGGCCATTTTCCAGGTGCAGATCATGCAGGCCTTCACGGTTGCGCAGGCGGGCATTGATGATGTGCATGGGCAAGTTCCTCTTGGCTAAAAAATCAGGCAGACAGCCGCCAGATCCTCAGGACGATACCGATGTCCAGGCGGTCATGGCGCGTAGTATGGCGCTGAGCAGCACATAGGTCAGCGATGCGGCAAAAATTCCCACCAACGGCGCGACCCACGGCGAGTTGAACGCGACCACGGTACCCACCCCATACGCGATCAGACCTGGCCAATTGAATGCCGGTAAGTGAGCCTCTGCCAAGCGTGGATATTGGCCGCGATAGCGATAGAAGAAGTCCGCCATGATCACGCCTCCTATCGGCGGGATGACCGTGCCCAGCAGGATCAGGTACGGCACCAACAGGTCGTACATGCCGAACAAGGCGAGCAGGGTGCCTATCACCGCGCCGGCCAGGGTCACGCTCTTGCGACGCTGGGTACGCAGCAGGTTGCAACCGGCGACGGCGAAGTTGTAGATGGTGTTGTCCTGGGTGCTCCAGATATTGAGCAGCAACATCGCCATCGCCGCCGTGGCGAAACCTTGCAGCAGCAAGACTTCCACTACATCCGGTTGCTGATAGACGATGGCGCCATAGGCCCCGATCAGCACCATCAAACCATTGCCGACAAAAAAGCCGATCAGGCTGGCCAGCACCGCAACCTTGGCCGAGCGCGAAAACCTCGTCCAGTTGGTGGCCTGGGTTGCCCCGCTGACAAAGGTCCCGAACACCAGGGTGATGGCGGTGGACAAGTCCAGCTCAGCGCTGGGCACCACCGCCAGCAGCCCCTCCAGCCCGCCGACCTTTACGGTGGCGACCCACATCGACAGCATCAACAGGATGCCCATGGCCGGCACCGCGATGTAGGACAGGATTTCCAAGCCGCGATACCCCACGTAGGCGGTGGCGCAGAACAGTAAGCCAAATACCATCATCAGCCCCAGCACACTGCCCTGGCTCAATTGGAAATACTTGCCCAATACCACCGCAGCCGTGGCCGTGCCCCAGGCATACCAGCCGATCTGGGTAAAACCGAGGATCAAGTCACTGAGCTTGCTGCCCACTTCGCCAAAGCAGAAGCGCCCCATCAACACCGAGTTCAAGCCGCTCTTGAACGCGATGTAACCCAAGCCTGCGGCGTAGATACCCAACAACAGGTTCCCCAGGGCCACGACGCCGAGCATGTCGATGAAGCTGAACGCTACCCCCAGCTTGCCGCCGGCGAACATGGTCGCGGTAAAAAAGGTGAACCCCAGCAACACCATGGCCGTAGAGGCCAGACCCTTGCGCGCGTGCAAGGGGACTTCGCTGAGAGGGTAGTCGTTGCCGGGGTCTTGCTGCGTCATGGGGGCTGCTCCCTGAGTGGTGACCCAGGTCGTGTGCATCCTGCGTGCCAATGCAGGTGCAGGCAGGTATGCGCTGACGGGAGCAAGCCCTTTATAAGGTCTCCAGCCCAATCCAGCGCAAAAGCGGTGCAGCGGTGAGCCAAACTGGCTCAGTCGAATAGCGTCTGCGTGGTCTCACCCCGATTAAACGCAAAGGCAGCCTCAAGATCACTTTCAATCGTGCGCCCGCGAGACAGGGGCGGCAGGTCATCCAAGGTGAAAAAGCCGACTTCGGTGGTTTCAAAACCTGCCGTGGGTGCGAGTTGGTCCACCCGGTCACACAGGAAGTACAACTTGTAGAAGTCCCTCACATCCGGCCGGTACAAGCCCTTGGCCTTGTGCGTCACGCTGTATAGCGCCCTTGCGGTGACCGTGAGCCCGGCTTCTTCGTGGATTTCCTTGATGATGTTTTCGGCCGCCGACAAACCTATATCGGCATAACCACCCGGCAATGCCCAGCAGCCATCGGTCGATTCCCGTACCAGCAAAATTCGCTCACCTTCGATCACCGCACCGCGCACGTCGATCATCGGCGTCGAATAACGCTGGGCGAAATCCGAGACCAGGCCGGTGATACGCTCCAGCGGTACGTTGCCCAATTGCGCCAGCATGGTGTGGGCGATCAGGGCAATTTCTTCTAGGCGCTCGCGTTCGAAATCATTGGTGCAGAAATGCAACCCCGTGGAAGCCAGCGCCTGCAAGCGCTTGGCTTGGGCCAGCCAGGTGTTTTCCATCACGTCCTCCTGAAAGCATTCCCAAAAAAAACCACCCGCAGGTGGTTTTCCAGCACGTTATCGCTTATTCGCCGCGATAAATGCACCCACTGGTGCAGGTCTCGTGGATACGGATCGCACTGAGTTCCGGCAGCAAGGGTTTCAGTTCATTCCAGATCCACTTGGCCAGCACTTCGCTGGTGGGGTTTTCCAGGCCGGGAATGTCATTGAGGTAGTTGTGGTCGAGGCGTTCATAGAGCGGCTTGAAAATCGCTTTGATCTCCGAGAAGTCGCGAATCCAGCCGGTATGGGGATCCAGGTCGCCGCTCAGGTGGATGGCCACCTTGAACGAATGCCCATGCAGGCGCCCGCATTTGTGGCCTTCCGGTACGTGGGGCAGGCGGTGGGCGGATTCGAATGTAAATTCCTTGAAGATTTCCACAGTGTTTTCAGCTCGGTCAGGTGTCTGGCAGGCGGCGAGTTTAACAGCTTGATCAACCTCTGCGCATACCGCCCCTCATGTTGTAGGAGCAAGCTTGCTCGCGAAAAACCCAAGGGCGCCGCGTTAGTCCAGGCACCCTGCGTTATCGTTGACGACCTTCGCGAGCAAGCTCGCTCCTACACTTAAAGGGCGAGCAAACGGTCGCCGAGCTTGCCGTTATCCGCCAATGCCAAAAACTCATCCCCCAGCCGTTGGCTTTCGCTCATGGCAGTTTGCCAATATTTGTTGCGGCCAGGATCATCGCCCATAAAGCGCTTGAAGTCGCTGCGGTCTGGCAGCTTGCCGTGGGGCAGGCGGGCCAGGTAGTCCCTGGACGGCGCCAGCAGTAATACATCCTGCAAACCTTGCTGGTCGCTGCGCCGCCATGGCAGGCCCTTGTCGAACCAGCCTGGGATGACCCGGTCAGTAAAATGCGGATACAACACGATGTCATCGCCGTGGTAGGGCAGGTCGAGGTGGTAGTCCAGCAGGCCGCCGTCGCGGTAGGTGCCGGCCCCGGCCCCAGGCAGGTCGCGCACGCCTTGCATGACCATGGGGATCGAGCCGGACGCGAGCAACGCCTGGCGCAGGTTACCCACGTCCAGGGTGAGGAAGCGCGAGGGGAAATCCTTCAGGGGGTGTACAGGGGGCGCCTGGCGCGGGTCGTGGATGATCAGCCGCTCGAAATGCCGCGACAGCCGTGCGCGGCCCCGCAGGTTATCGGCAATCACCGATGACAGGCCCAGCCCCAGCCGCCCACGGTGGTCATCGGCGAGCAAACCGTGGCTCTTGACCACCATGATGTTCAGCCGATAGTCGGGGTTGTCCAGCACCCGCGCATCGCGCCCGGCCAGCAGGTCGTCGAGCATGCGTTGGCAGCTCTGGCTGACTTGCGCCATGGTCACGCCTTTGGCAAAGCGCTGCTCGTTGTACAGCCGGCCCAGGTCGAGCAAACCTTGCACCGGGTCGGGCAGGCAGGCGCTGGCAAACCGCCAGGAGCCAATGGACGCGCCGATCAGCGCACGCTCGCGCGGCGCACGGGGCAACCAATCACCGAACAGCGCCAGGTCGAGCCCTTGGATACCCAGGGCCTTGGGGCCGCCAGCCGCCCCGGGGAGGATACCGACGTCGGCAGGCGCAAGGCCCTGCTCGCGAATGCGGGTGATGGCGCGTTTACCGGCCTTGAGTGTCAAGGCCGGGAACTTGATATGGATGGCTGTCATACCGGTCTCTGTTGAGGCGAGCGGGGCAGTATAGGAAATCTCGCAGGCAGTGGGAAAAATGGCTCGACTGGAATTGCCATGGTGGCAATTCAGTTTCAGTTAAGTTGCAGCGCGTACCGTGGCCGGCGTAGGAAAACATCATGTAACGGAGACTTATCATGAAGCGCCTCACTGCCCTGGGCGCCGCCGCTATCATCCTCGTTACGGCGACCCCGGCCGCCGCCGTGGACCCCGACAAGCCACTGATCGTGCCGGCCACTGTTACAATTGTCGCTTTCGATCAACTGGAAGCTACGGCCCTGGCCCTTCACCCTGGTTCGACGCTGCTGGACACCGATTTGGATGAGGAATACGGCAAGTACGTCTATGAAGTCGAGCTACGAGATGCAGACGGCATTGAATGGGACGTTGAATTGAACGCGCTCACCGGGCAGGTTCTCAAGAATCATCAGGATACGTAATGAAGGTAAATTTACGCGTCGGCAGTCGCGTGGCGCTGGTGCTCATGGTGTTCTGTTCCAGCCTGGCGGCCCGCGACCTCAACCAGGACGAAGCCCTGGCCCTGCGCCAACAAGGCGTCATCCTGCCATTGGAACAGCTGTTGCAGCAGGCCATGGCGCGATACCCCGGCTCACGGCTGCTGGAAGCCGAACTGGAAAAGAAACACGGGCAATACGCCTATGAAGTGGAACTGGTGACCACCGAGGGCGTGGTGCGCGAGATCAAGCTGGATGCCACCAATGGCGACCTGATCAAAGATGAGGAAGACTGATGCGCCTGCTCCTGGTGGAAGACAACGTGCCCCTGGCCGACGAACTGATGGCCGGCCTGCAGCGCCAGGGCTATGCGGTCGACTGGCTGGCCGATGGCCGCGACGCCGTGTATCAAGGGCGCAGCGAACCCTATGACCTAATCATCCTCGACCTTGGCCTGCCAGGGTTGCCTGGGCTTGACGTGCTAGCGCAATGGCGCGCCGCCTCGTTGGCCATACCAGTGCTGATCCTCACGGCCCGCGATTCCTGGGCCGAGCGTATCGAAGGGCTCAAGGCCGGCGCCGATGATTACCTGAGCAAACCCTTTCACCCCGAAGAGCTGTACCTGCGCATCCAGTCGCTGCTGCGCCGCTCCCATGGCCAGACGAACCAGCCCACCCTGCAAGCTGCCGGCCTGCATCTGGATGAAGGGCGCCAGTGCGTGCTACGTGACGGCGCCGAGATCCAGCTGACGGCTGCCGAGTTTCGTTTGTTGCGCTATTTCATGCTGCATCCCGAACAGATCCTGTCCAAAAGCCACCTGGCCGAACACTTGTATGACGGCGAGACCGAGCGCGACTCTAATGTGCTGGAGGTGCACGTCAACCATCTAAGGCGCAAATTGGGCCGCAGCGTGATCGAGACCCGGCGTGGCCAGGGCTACCGTTTCGGCGCCACCCCGGCATGAGGTCGATCCAGCGGCGCTTGAGCCTGGGGTTGATCAGCGTGATGGTGATTGTCGGCGTGGTGCTGGCGCAAACCAGCCTGTGGTTGTTCGAGGCGGGTTTGCAACGCTACCTTGAAGCGGGCTTGCGCAACGACAGCGAAAATCTGCTGGTGGCGCTGGTGCGTGGGCCCAACGGCGTGCAGTTGGATGAGCAACGCCTGTCGCCGGCGTACCAGCGGCCGTTTTCCGGGCATTACTTTCGTGTCGACTTTGCCGATGTGCATTGGCGCTCCCGTTCATTGTGGGACCAGGAACTGCCCCGGCTCGCGGTGGCGGGGCTCAAGGGCAACCTGCAACTGGGGCCCGAAGGCCAGCAACTGTTGGTGCTGCGCTCGGACTACAAGCGCTTCGGCCAATCGATTTCCATCAGCGTGGCCCAGGACTACACGCCTGTGCGCGAAAGCTTTCGCCTGATGCGCCAGGTCGGCCTGGTGATGGGGCTGGCGGCGCTGCTGTTGGTGCTGATCCTGCAACGGGTCACCGTGCGCCGTGCCCTGCGCCCCCTGGAGACCGCACGCAACCAGATCGCCCAACTGCAACAAGGCCAGCGCTCGCAACTCGACACCCAAGTGCCGCTTGAGCTGGAGCCCCTGGTGGCGCAGATCAACCACCTGTTGGCGCACACCGAAGACAGCCTCAAGCGCTCCCGCAACGCCCTCGGCAACCTGGGGCATGCGCTGAAAACCCCGCTGGCAGTGTTGTTGAGCGCCGCCTCCAGTGACGCCCTCAAGGATCATCCGCAACTGAGCCAGTTGCTGCGCGAGCAATTGGAGCAGGTGCAGCAGCGCCTCAACCGTGAACTCAACCGTGCGCGCCTGGCGGGCGATGCCTTGCCGGGCGCGTTGTTTGACTGTGAACAAGAGCTGCCCGGTTTACTGGCCACCCTGCGCATGATCCACGGCGAACACCTGGACCTCAGCTATCAGGTGGCGCCGGGCCTGCAACTGCCCTGGGACCGTGAAGACCTGCTGGAACTGCTGGGCAATCTGTTGGACAACGCCTGTAAATGGGCGGACGCCGAGGTATGCCTGAGCGTCAGCGAGACGCCCCAGGGCTATCGGCTGGGGGTGGAAGACGACGGCCCCGGCATCCCTGAGGCTCAGCGCGACCAAGTGTTTAGCCGTGGCGCACGCCTGGATGAGCAAAGGGTTGGCCATGGCCTGGGTTTGGGGATCGTGCGCGACATTGTTGAGGTGTGGGGTGGGGTGTTGCAACTGCAGGAGAGTGAGCTGGGTGGGCTCAAGGTATTGATCCAGTTGCCACGCCGCTGACACTGGCACACCGCTGCTCAAAATGTGGGAGCTGGCTTGCCTGCGATAGCATCGACTCGGTTTACCTGAAATACCGAGGTGTCTGCATCGCCTACTGTAGGAGCGAGCTTGCTCGCGAAAAACGTCAACGATAACGCGGGCATCCTGAATGAACGCCGCGCCTGTGAGTTTTTCGCGAGCAAGCTCGCTCCTACAAAAAAACCTTAACGGACTGGCATTGGGGCAAGCCCGACTCCCACAGAAAAGCCTAGCTACATTCAGACCCTGAACTGATCCATCAACCCCTGCTGCTGGTTCGCCAGGCTGTTCAACGCCTGGCTGACCCGCGCCGATTCATTGGCCTGCTCCGACAACGATTCGGTCACATCGCGAATGGTCGCCACGTTGCTGTTGATCTCTTCGGCCACGGCGCTTTGCTCTTCCGCGGCGCTGGCGATTTGCAGGTTCATGTCGCTGATCACCGTGACCGCATCGCCAATCTGGCGCAAGGCGGTGACGGCCTGGCCGACCTGTTCGACGCTGCCCTGGGCCTGGCGATAGCTGTTGCCCATGGAACCGACCACGTCGCTGGTACCGGTTTGCAATTGTTCGATCACCAGGCGGGTTTCTTCCACCGATTCCTGGGTGCGCCGTGCCAGGTTGCGCACTTCGTCGGCGACCACGGCAAAACCGCGGCCGGCTTCACCGGCGCGAGCGGCTTCGATGGCGGCGTTGAGCGCCAGCAGGTTGGTCTGCTCGGCGATGCCGCGAATCACTTCGAGCACCGAGCCGATTTGTTCGCTGTTGGCGGCCAAGCCTTCAACTTGGGTCATAGCGGTGCTCATGTCGGCGGCGAGCTCGCCAATGTTGGCGGTGGTGCGGTCGATAACCGTCAAGCCTTGGCGAGTCGCCTGGTCGGCATCTCGGGCGGCTTGGGCCGCCTGGGCGGCGCTGCGGGCCACGTCCTGGGCGGTGGCGCTCATTTCGTGGGATGCGGTAGCCACCTGATCCACCTGGCGGTACTGCTGCTCCATGCCGGCGCTGGTTTGCGTGGCAATGGCTGCGGACTGGTCGGCGGTGCCGCGAGCGTCCTGCACCGAGCGTTTGACCTCGGCAATGATCGGCTGCAGCTTGTCGAGGAAACGGTTGAACCAGCCGGCCAATTGGCCCAGTTCGTCCTGTTTGGCATAGGCCAGGCGCCGGGTCAGGTCGCCTTCGCCGCTGGCGATATCCTCAAGCATGTGCGCCACGCCGAGGATTGGCCGGGTCACGCTGCGTGCCATCAGCCACACCAGGATCAAGCCGACCACGGCGGCCAGCAGGCCCAGGCCCAGTTCCAGCAGGGTGCCTTTGGCGTTGTCGGCGTCCAGCTGGTTTTTCAGCGCTTCGGCGGGGGCGACCAGGACTTTTTCCGGTACATCCAGCAATACGCCCCACGCCTTACCGCCGGGAATCGGCGCAAAAGGCGCCAGTACCTTGAGTTGGTGGTCGGTGCGCAGGCTGCGGGTCTGGGTACTGCTGGCCAAGGCACTGGTCAGCTGTGCGCCGCTGGCCGGGTCGACCTGCTCCAGGCGTTGGCTGAGTTTGCTGGCATCCGGGCTGTAGCCAGCCAATAAGCCAGTGGCGCTGAGGATGCTGACCTGGGTCTGGCCGTCGTACAGTTTCTGGCTGGCCTGTTGGCTGACCGCCTGCAGGCTGTTGAGGTTGATATCCACCGACAGCGAGGCGATGACTTTGCCATTGACCATCAGCGGGAACACGATGCTGGTCATCAGCACGTTCTGGCCGTCGATCACATAGAAGTAGGGCTCGATCACACAAGGCTTGAGAGTCGTGCGCGGGCAGGTGAACCAGGCGTTGGCCTTTTCGCCGCTGGGGCCGATGGAGGTGTCGGCCATGTCGCTCTCGGGCAGCGCCATCGAGGTGATTTTCCCCGGCGTCGGTTGCGACCAGTACAGCGCGAAACGGCCTTTGTCATTGCTGCCCAGTTCCGCCTGGTTGGCGAACAGTTCGTCCTTGCCGTCCAGCGCATTGGCTTCGAACACCAGGGACAGGCCGAGCAGGTCGGGGTTGGCCTGCAGGGCGGCCTTGACCTGGCGCGTCAGGTCTTCACGGGTGTCGAAGGCATCGAGAAAGCGCTTCTCGGCCTGCTCGCGCAAAAACAACACCTGGCGGGAAAAGCCATGGCCGTACTGGTAAGCATCCATGAACTGCTGGCGAATGCCCAGCGCTTGCACTTCGCCTTGGGCCTCGATGCGCGACTGGGCAGCTTCGTCGAGCATCTGCATGCTGGACGCCTTGACCTGCTGTGAGCTCTGCGCCATGCGATACAGCGACAGACCCACCAGCAGGGTCACGATCCCCAGCAGGCAGAGGCCCGCCAGCAGGGTGATTTTCCATTGAATGGAGAGCTGCCTGAGCGACATCGGGACATCCTTACCTGAAAGCACATAGAGACAGCGTATCGGCCAGTGCCGGTAATTCTTTATCTGTGCAGAGGGCTTTGCCTCACCACAGTTTTTGACATGACAGCCCAGCTCCTGCAAAGTGCGCGCCCTCTAATAAGACCTCTTTCAAGCCTGCACGCCGGCAGCTGTTCCCATGGGCCGCGCGCGGGCATGCCTGTCTTTTTTGTTTCTGCTTGAGGTAACCATGATTAACGCAGTCATCGCCGCGGTCGGCACCATGCTGGTACTCAGCCTGTCCCGCGTGCATGTGGTCATCGCCATTATCGTCGGCGCCCTGGTGGGCGGCTTGACCGGTGGTCTAGGCATCGAGGCCACGCTCAAGGCCTTCAACGGCGGGCTGGGCGGCGGCGCAACCGTGGCCTTGTCCTACGCATTGCTCGGTGCTTTCGCCGTGGCGATTGCCAAGTCCGGCCTGGCCCATGCGCTGGCGGACAAAGCCTTGCTGCTGGTGGACCGCCAGGACGCCAGCGGTGGCAACCACGTCAAATGGCTGCTGATCGGCCTGTTGTGGGTGGTGGCGATTGCCTCGCAGAACATCTTGCCGATCCACATTGCGTTTATTCCGCTGCTGGTACCGCCGCTGCTGTATGTACTGACCAAGCTGCAACTGGACCGTCGCCTGATCGCCTGCGTGATGACCTTCGGCCTGATCACCCCGTACATGTTTCTGCCGGTGGGCTTTGGCAATATCTTCCTCAATCAGATCCTGCTGGCCAACGTCGCCAAGAGCGGGGTGGATATCAGTGGGGTCAACGTCACCCACGCCATGGGCCTGCCGGCGCTGGGCATGGTGGTCGGCCTGCTGGTGGCGGTGCTGATCAGCTACCGCAAAAAGCGTGTGTACGACCTGAAGAAAATCGAACGTGTCGAGCAAGTGGCGGTGCAGTACAACCCGCTGACCCTGCTGGTGGCCGGCCTGGCAATTGCCTCGGCGTTCATCATCCAGCTGTGGTTGGACTCGATGATCATCGGCGCCCTGGCCGGGTTCCTGATCTTCTCGGTGTCGGGCATCGTGCGCTGGCGCGACACCGATGACCTGTTCACCGAAGGCATGAAAATGATGGCGATGATCGGCTTCATCATGATCGCGTCCTCAGGTTTTGCCGAAGTGCTCAAGGCCACCGGTGACGTGAACTCGCTGGTGCAAGCCTCGGCAGCGTTCATCGGCCATAGCCGGGGCGTCGGGGCGTTGTTGATGCTGCTGGTGGGGTTGTTGGTGACCATGGGCATCGGCTCGTCGTTTTCCACGGTGCCGATCCTCGCGGCGATTTTCGTGCCGCTGTGTGTGCAGTTGGGCTTCAGCCCGGTGGCCATCGTGTGCATCGTTGGTACCGCCGGTGCCTTGGGCGACGCCGGTTCGCCTGCCTCGGACTCCACCCTCGGCCCCACCTCCGGCCTGAACATCGACGGCCAGCACCACCATATCTGGGACACCGTGGTACCGACCTTCCTGCACTACAACCTGCCGCTGCTGGCGTTCGGCTGGCTGGCCGCGATGACGCTCTGATCCAGGCGAGAACCTCTGTGGCGAGGGAGCTTGCTGCCGCTGGGCTGCGAAGCAGCCCCAAAAAAGCGTGCGGGCGCTGCGCACCCCAGCGGCAGCAAGCTGCCTCGCCACACAAGCTCGCTCCTACAGTAATCGCTCACATGGCCGTTAACCTCTCAAGTCGCCACTAACAAGAGAGAAAAGCCATGCGTCTGAGTTTGAAGGCCAAAGTCCTGGCCCTTGCTGTCGTGCCGGTGTTGTTGTTTGCCGTGGTCATCAGCCTGACCACCGTGTGGATTCTGCAGGGCCAGGCCCGCAACGAGGTGGATGAAACCCGTCAGCGCCTGCTCAACGACGCCAAGGCCACCCTGCAAAGTTATGTGGAGGTAGCCATGACCACCATCAAGCCGCTCTACGACGCGGCAGCCCCCGGCGACAGCGCGGCGCGGGCGCAGGTGGTCAAGTTGTTATCCAATACCAGCTACGGCAAAGACGGCTATTTCTTCGGCTACGACTCCGAAACCATCCGCCTGTTCAAGGGCAACAGCCCGGACGGCGTGGGCAAAAGCTTCAAGGACAACCGCGACCCCAACGGCGTCTACGTCAACCGCGACCTGGTGAAGGTTGGCAAGGACGGCACCCACTACCTGCAATACAGTTCGACCCAGCCCGGCCAGACCGAACTGGTGCCCAAGCTCGGCTATACCGAGTACCTGCCCAAGTGGGACATGGTGATCGGCACCTCGGTGAACCTTGATGGCATCGACGCCCAAGTGGCGGTGGTGCAGGCAAAAGTCGAGAAGCGCATGCAAGGCGTACTGTTGAGCATTCTCGGCGTCGCCGTGGTGGTGTTGCTGGTGATCGCCGCCGTGGGCATGCTGCTGGCCAATACCATCCTGCGCCCGCTGCACCTGATGAAGGCCAACCTCGATGACATCGCCGCGGGTGAAGGCGACCTGACGCGCCGCCTGGCCATTACCAGCCAGGATGAACTCGGCGACCTGGCCGGTGCATTCAACCGCTTTGTCGATAAAATCCACGGCCTGGTGCGCCAGATCACCGACATGACCGCCCAACTCACCGGGCTGGTGAGCCAGGTGTCCGACCAGGCCCAGCGCTCTGAACAGGCCATGGAACGCCAGCGCCACGAGACCGACCAGGTGGCCACCGCGATCAATCAGATGTCCTCGGCGGCCCACGAAGTGGCACGCAGTGCCCAAGGCGCCGCCGTCGCTGCGCAGCAGACCGACGCCGAAGGCCAGGCCGCCAAGCGGGTGGTGGACGGCAGCATCGCGCAGATCCATGCGCTGGTGAACGACATCCGCAGCAGCGGCGTGTCCCTGGACAGCCTGCAGCAGGATGTGTCGTCAATCGTCAGTGTGCTCGGCGTGATCCGCTCCATCGCCGAGCAAACCAACCTGCTGGCGCTCAACGCTGCCATCGAGGCCGCACGGGCTGGGGAGGCTGGGCGTGGCTTTGCTGTGGTCGCCGATGAAGTGCGTGCCCTGGCCAGTCGCACCCAAACCAGCACCCAGGAAATCCAGGGCATGATCGATCGCCTGCAGAAAGGCACCGAGGCGGCCGTGGACGCTATGCGCCGCTCCAGCGATGCCGGCGACGGCACCTCGGCCCAGGCCAACCAGGCCGGCGCGTCCCTGGACACCATGGCGCAACTGATTGGCACCATCAACTCAATGAACGCCCAGATCGCCAGCGCCGCGGAAGAGCAGACCGCCGTGGCGGAAGAGATCAACCGCAGCGTGCATCAGATTGCGGTAGCGGTGGACAGCGTGGCGGACGAAACCCAGTTGGGCGCTCAGACGTCTCGCAGCCTGGCAGACCTGGGCCAGCGCCTCGGGCAGTTGGTAGGCCAGTTCAGGATCTGATCCATCCAACCCACGGCAGGGTTTAAACGTCGCGCATCAGCAGGCCAAAACGCAGGTCCATCTGCGCCGGAATCGGCACATACACCGTATGCCCGTCCCCCGGCGCCACCTCAATGCTTTCGCCCTTGGCGTTATGCAGGCTCGGCAAGTCAAAATGAAAATTGCCGGCGGGCGTCATCAACTCCAGGTGGTCGCCCAGCACAAAGCGATTCTTCACCTTCACTTCGGCCAACGCGCCACGTCGTTCGCCAGTCAGCTCCCCGACGAACTGCTGGCGCTCGGAAACCGAGCTGCCGTTCTGGTAGTTCTGGTATTCATCGTGCACGTGGCGGCGCAGGAAACCTTCGGTGTAGCCACGCTGGGCCAGGGACTCGAGGTTGGTCATCAAGCCGCGGTCAAACGCCCGGCCGGCCACTGCGTCATCGATGGCCTGGCGGTAGACCTGGGTGGTGCGCGCGCAGTAGAAGTGGGACTTGGTGCGGCCTTCGATCTTCAACGAATGCACGCCCATCTGTGCCAGGCGCTCCACATGCTGCACGGCCCGCAGGTCCTTGGCGTTCATGATGTAGGTGCCGTGTTCGTCTTCGAAAGCGGGCATGGGGTCATCGGGGCGATTGGCCTCTTGTAGCAGGAACACCTGATCGGTGGGTGTGCCGATGCCCAATGTGGGTTGATATTCATGGACGATATCGCCAGTGGCATTCTCCACGGCCGGCGTGGCCTGGTATTTCCAGCGGCAGGCATTGGTGCAAGTGCCCTGGTTGGCATCGCGTTTGTTCATATAGCCCGACAGCAGACACCGCCCGGAATAGGCCATGCACAAGGCGCCATGTACAAACACCTCCAACTCCATCGTCGGCACCTGCTGGCGGATTTCGCCAATCTCTTCCAGAGACAGCTCCCGCGACAGAATCACCCTGCAAATGCCTTGTTGCTGCCAGAACGCCACGCTGGCCCAATTCACCGTATTGGCCTGCACCGACAGGTGGATCGGCATCTGCGGGAAGTGCTGGCGCACCAGCATGATCAGCCCAGGATCGGACATGATCAGCGCATCCGGGCCCATGGCGATCACGGGCGCCAGGTCCTTGAGGAAGGTCTTGAGCTTGGCGTTGTGCGGCGCAATGTTCACCACCACGTAGAAGCGCTTGCCCAGGTCATGGGCTTCCTGGATGCCGAGGGCCAGGTTGGCGTGGTCGAACTCGTTGTTGCGCACCCGCAGGCTGTAGCGCGGCTGGCCGGCGTAGACCGCGTCGGCACCGTAGGCGAAGGCGTAGCGCATGTTTTTCAGGGTTCCGGCGGGAGCGAGCAGTTCGGGGGCAGTTATCGGGCGCATGGGTGTGGGTCGCAAAAAGGCGCGAGGGTAGTGCTGGAGCGATAACGGGATATTGACCCAGGTCTAAATAACGCGATCTATGCTTGTTCGATAAACAAGGGCACTCCCACGTTTGGCTGCGGACTAAGCAACAGGGCCGCCATCGGCCCTGTTTTTCTGACATGGACCGGACATGAATCAAACCAACCTGCAATTCAAAACCCTGTTGCTGCTACTGGCCTTGGTCACCGTGGCTTTTATCTGGATATTGCTGCCGTTCTACGGTGCGGTGTTCTGGGCGGTGATCCTGGGCATTATCTTTGCGCCGATGCAGCGCCGCCTGCAGCAACGTTTTAGCTGGAACCGCAACCTGACCTCCCTGACCACCTTGATGGTGTGCCTGGTGATCGCGATTCTGCCGGTGATCATCACCAGTGCTTTGCTGGTGCAAGAGGGGGCCACGCTCTACAAAAACATCGAGAGCGGCAAACTCGACGTAGCGGGTTATATCGAGCAATTCAAGAACGTCCTACCCCCGTATTTCCAGCAGTTGCTCGACCGTTTTGGCATGGGCAACCTCGAAGGGCTGCGGGAAAAGGTCGTCAAGGGCGCGATGCAGGGCAGTCAGTTCTTTGCCTCCCAGGCGTTCAGCTTCGGCCAGGGTACGTTTGATTTCCTGGTGAGCTTTTTCATCATGCTGTACCTGCTGTTTTTCCTGCTGCGCGATGGCCCGGAACTGGTACGCAAGGTGCGCACGGCAGTACCGTTGGCCGAGCCGCAAAAGCGTCGCCTGCAGCTCAAGTTCAACCGCGTGGTGCGCGCCACGGTCAAGGGCAACGTGCTGGTGGCTGTGACCCAAGGTGCGCTGGGAGGCTTGATCTTTTGGTTCCTGGACATCCCGAGTGCCTTGCTCTGGGCCGTGCTGATGGCGTTCCTGTCACTACTGCCTGCGGTGGGTGCCGGGCTGGTCTGGGGGCCGGTGGCGGTTTATTTCCTGTTGAGCGGTTCGATCTGGCAGGGCGTGGTGCTGGGGCTGTTCGGGGTGTTCGTGATTGGCCTGGTGGACAACGTGCTACGCCCGATCCTGGTGGGCAAGGACACCAAGATGCCGGACTACCTGATCCTGATCTCGACCTTGGGCGGCCTGTCGGTGTTCGGCCTTAACGGCTTTGTGATCGGGCCGCTGGTGGCAGCGTTGTTCATGTCGTGCTGGGCGTTGTTCGTCGAAACCAAGCCGCGGGTCAAGTTGCCATTGCCGTAGCTTTCAGGCCTCGAGCCTGAAGTCGGTTGCCATTCGGCGCTGTGTTTCGGCATCGGATAACGAAGTGAGCGGGCCGCTGATCGGCTCGCCATCGCGCACAACGTACCAGCAGGCGAGCAAGCCCAGTTTGCGCAGAGGGGCGGGGACGGCGCTGCCGATGACGGACATGATTTGAATAGTGGGCATAAGTACCTCCAAACGTTATGGAGGTCACCTTACGGTTTGCCGGTGCCTGGGAAAAATCACCTGGCTCGATAGTCGACATCAACGTCAGGCGTTAATCCACCACCTGGTCGAGCATGTTCACCACTTCGTGCTCACTGAGCAGGCCCTTGCGCACCAGGTTTTCTGCCAGCAATGCCAGGAACTTGGCGCTGCGATGGCCTTCAAGGTGCTTGAGTTCAGTCAAGGCGCTGTAGACCTTGCTGGAGGTGCAAAGGCCGGCGGTGCGGTGCGGGTTTTGTGTGGGCATGGTCAATCGTCCTTAATTGTTATTGGCTGGACTGAGTCGATAGTGCGACTGTTTTGTGACGCAAACATGACAGCGCAGCCCGTCATCGATCAAGAGGATATTTGACGCTTATCATGTGGGATTGCTGCTCGTACGTTGTTCTCACAGCGACACTGGCAGGACTAATCCGGACTTCCCAGGCAAAAAAAGGCCCCGCGTGTGGGCGAGGCCTGTGGCTGTCAACGGATTAAAACTTACCAACCATGGCGGTAGTAGCCGTGGGGCGGGCCGTAATAACCGCGAGGCGGCCCATAATAACCGCGCGGTGGGCCGTAGTAGACGGGCGCCGGGCGATAGTAAACCTGCTGTTGCACATACACCGGTGGCGGTGGCGCGTAGTAGACCGGCGGCGGCGCGGCATACACCGGCTGCGGCTGCACATACACCGGTTGTTGCACGTACACCTCACGCGGCTGGCTGGCAACCACAGAGCCGACTACCGCTGCGCCGACAAGCGCACCGAACACGGCCGGGCCACCCCAACCACCACCGTGGGCGGAGGCTTGGCCGGCCATCGCGAGTGCGCCGATAAGCAAGGCGATCCTGGGGAGTTTACGCATGATGGTCTTTCCTCGGTTAGTCCCTGCGCTTGTGGTCTGCAATCAATAGACTCAAGGATTGTCGCGGGGATACTTTTAAGACAACGTATTTCGAGAAAACAGCACGGCCAATGGGTAAAGGTTGTGTAAGGTCTGTAGCGATTTGCTTACTTCAAGGAGTTATCCATGCAGACGCACCCCAACAAGGACACCCAACTGTGCATGTCGCTGTCGGCGCGCCCTGGGAACTTTGGCCTGCGTTTTCATAACCACCTGTATGAACAGCTGGGTCTGAATTTTTACTATAAAGCCTTCAGCAGCCAGGACTTGCCCGGCGCGATCGGCGGTATCCGCGCCCTGGGTGTGCGGGGTTGCGGGGTGTCCATGCCGTTCAAGGAGGCCGCCATTGCCTTGATGGACGAACTCGACGATTCGGTTCAAGCCATCGACTCCCTGAACACCATCGTCAACACCAACGGCTACCTCAAGGCTTACAACACCGACTACATCGCCATCGAGCAATTGCTGAAAAAACACGCGGTGCCCAAGGACTCCAGCTTCGCCCTGCGCGGCAGCGGCGGCATGGCCAAGGCGGTCGCCAGCGCCTTGCGTGACGGAGGGTACGCCAATGGCGTGATCGTGGCGCGTAATGAGGTGGCGGGCCAGGCATTGGCCAGGAACCTGGGGTATCAGTGGCAGGCGGATCTGGGCAGCCTGCGGCCACAGATGCTGATCAACGTGACACCCATCGGCATGACCGGCGGGGTCGAGGCGGATGCGTTGGCGTTTGAGGCCGAGGCAATCGATCAGGCTGAGACGGTCTTCGATGTGGTGGCGATCCCGGCGGAAACGCCGTTGATCGTGCGTGGTCGTGCCCAGGGCAAGCGGGTGATTACCGGGCTGGAGGTGATCGCTATCCAGGCGTTGGAGCAGTTTGTGCTTTATACCGGCGTGCGGCCTACTCAGGAGCAGTTCGAGGCAGCGGTGGCCTTCGCCCGCAGCTGAAGCCTTACACCAATCCACTGTGGGAGCTGGCTTGCCTGCGAAGACGGCCTCACAGTCGACACCGTAATACCGAGTACATATCCATTCCTGCGGTAACGGCTACTTAGGGTTCCGCTCTGACAGCGGCTCACTTTTGAAAAGCGCAAAAGTAAGCAAAACGCTCTTGCCCCACCACTCGGCACCTCGCTCAGGCTCGGTGTGCCCGAACGCAGGCTTGAATCCGTGGGCCGCCGCCACGCGCCATCCATGGCGCGGGGCGGCTAACCCGGCGTCCTGCCGGGTTACCCACGAATTCAAGCCTGCGTTCGGCCAGCGTGGTTTAACGGGGCGCCTAAGATCAAAAGCAGAGCAAGATCAAGAGCGGCTCGCTTCGCATCGTAGTTACCGTCGGCTGCTGCAACCTACAAAGTTGTGTCGATACCAATGGCTATCGCAGGCAAGCCAGCTCCCACATGTTTATCTGCGTTATGCCTGTTCCAGCTGCGCCAGCCGTTCTTCCAGTGCGGCAATCCGCGCTTCCAGCTCTTCAATCCGCTCCACCGAAACAGCCCCCGCGCTACGCTCTACCGGATTCCCCCGTGCGGTCATAATCGCTTCAATATCTGCCGGGTCCCCTAGTGCATGGGTATACCGGTCTTCCCGCTGCCCCGCCTGACGCGGCACCAGAAGCGCCAGCCCTCGTGCAATCAGGCGTTCGAGCTGATGCACAACCTGTTCGGCATCCTCAAAGTCATGCATACGCCCGCTGCGGGTGAGCAACTCGTTGACGGTCTGCGGCCCCCGCAGGAACAGCAGCCCGGTCAGGATCACCTGGGCCGGCACCAGTTCCAGGGCCTTGTCCACACGGTGCTCCCAGCGGTCGGCGCGGCTGCCCATCACCAGGCGCGTGAAGCCTTGGCCTTCGAGCGCGCGCAGGCTCTGGCCGACCTGGCCTTGGCTGAGGTTCATCACCGGCTCGCGGCTGGTCTTCTGGTTGCAGGCCAGCACCAAGGCGTTGAGGGTGAGGGGGTAGGTTTCCGGGTTGGTCGCCTGTTTTTCGATCAGGCAGCCCAGGATGCGGATTTCCGTGCTGTTCAGGCGCGGCTCAGGGGTGTCGGTGTCGTGCTCGGCGGTCATCGCGCTTTCCCTATGCAGTGAAGCCCCTTAGCCTAAGCTTGAAAAAATAAAAGACAAGCGCCAGGCATGGCTATAATCGCGGCTGGTTCCAACCCCGCCATTACCGTGAGACTGTCATGACTATTTCCCTGTACGCCGCTTCCATCCCGGTCTTCAAGCAAATGCTCAACGCCCTCAGCGATGTGCTGAACAAAGCCGAAGCCCACGCCAGCGCCAAGAACATCGAGCCCAACGCCTTGCTGCAAGCGCGCCTGTTCCCGGACATGTTCCCGTTGGTGCGCCAGGTGCAGATCGCCGTGGACTTCGCCAAAGGTGTGTCGGCACGCCTGGCCGAGATCGAAGTACCGAAGTACGAAGACAGCGAAGTCACCTTTGCCGACCTGCAAGCGCTGATCGCGAAGGTCCTGGCTTTCGTCGACACCATCAAGCCCGAGCAGATCGACGGCAAGGAAGGCATCGAGATCGTCACCCGCCCAGGCACCCCGAAAGAGAAGCGCTTCAGCGGCCAGTCCTACCTGCTGACCTACGGCCTGCCGCAGTTCTTCTTCCACGTCACCACCGCTTACGCTTTGTTGCGTCACAACGGTGTGGAAGTGGGCAAGCGCGATTACATGGGCGCGTTCTAAACACGCAGGCACAAAAAAAGCCCGGTGCCGTTCTCTGCGAACGTCACCGGGCTTTTTTATGGGGCTGTGTTAAGCGGCCTGTTCTTCCTTGCCCAAACACGCCGCTGCGGTAAACAGCACATCGGTAGACGAGTTGAGTGCGGTTTCCGCCGAGTCCTGCAGCACGCCGATGATGAAACCGACGGCCACTACCTGCATGGCGATTTCACTGGGGATGCCAAACAGGCTGCACGCCAGGGGAATCAACAGCAGCGAACCACCCGCCACCCCCGATGCACCGCAGGCACACACCGCAGCGACCACGCTGAGCAGCACGGCGGTTGGCATGTCCACGGCGATGCCCAGGGTGTGCACGGCCGCCAGGGTCAGCACGGTGATAGTGATGGCGGCGCCGGCCATGTTGATGGTGGCACCGAGGGGGATCGACACCGAGTAGGTGTCTTCATGCAGGCCCAGGCGTTTGCTCAGCGCCAGGTTGACCGGAATGTTCGCCGCCGAGCTGCGGGTGAAAAACGCGGTGATGCCGCTTTCGCGCAGGCACATCAGCACCAGCGGGTAAGGGTTGCGACGCAGTTTCCAGAACACGATGGCCGGGTTGATCACCAGTGCCACGAACAACATGCAGCCGATCAGCACGACCAGCAGGTGGGCATAGCCGAGCAGGGCGTCGAAACCAGAGGTGGCGAGGGTGGAGGCCACAAGACCGAAGATACCCAGCGGGGCGAAGCGGATCACCACGCGTACGATCAGGGTGACGCCGTTGGACAAGTCGTCCAATACCGTACGGGTGGTCTCACCGGCATGGCGAATAGCGATGCCCATGCCGATGGCCCAGGCGAGGATGCCGATGAAGTTGGCGTTCATCAGTGCACTGACCGGGTTATCCACCACACTGAGCAGCAGGCTTTGCAACACTTCGCCAATGCCCCCAGGAGCGCTCACCGTGGCGTCATGGGTAGCCAATACCAGGAACGACGGAAACATCATGCTGGCAACCACCGCAACCACGGCGGCGGCAAAGGTGCCGAGCAGATACAGGAACAGGATCGGGCGGATATGGGTTTCCTGGCCATGCTTATGGTTGGCAATCGAGGCCATGACCAGCACAAACACCAGGATTGGCGCGACAGCCTTCAGCGCCGTGACAAACACCTTGCCGATAAAACCGGTGGCGCGCGCGGCCTCGGGGAACAGCAGGGCCAGCACGATCCCGGCAATCAGGCCGATGACAATTTGGGAGACCAGGCTGACGCGCATTAAACGTTGCAGCAGGGAAGGGGCAGCAGTCATAAAGAGTTGTCTCTAGTTTTTTTAGTAGGGCACAGCATTGCAGGCAGAAAGTACTGTAGGAAGTAGGCGCGAAGTCTAGCATGCTGTAGGGCACGTCTCGTTTGCTGCGGCATTCCGTCACCCGTTTCAGCCGGGCTTGGTCAAATCCGGACATGTTCTGTTAAGATTCCCCCCTCTCATCTTTCCTCTCCGTCAGCGGGCCCTTCGGGCTGTCGTTGATGTCGTCGTTTCTGGAGTTTTCATGTTGTTTCCTATCCTGCTGCTGTCAGCCGCCGGTTTTACCGTGCTGACCACAGAATTCGTCATCGTCGGCCTGTTGCCGTCGATTGCTCGGGACCTGAACGTCAGCGTGTCCCAGGCGGGGCTGCTGGTGACGCTGTTCGCGTTCACCGTGGCCGCGTTCGGCCCGTTCCTCACGGCCTACTGCGCGCGCTTTTCGCGCAAGCGCCTGTTTATCAGCATCCTGATCATGTTTGCAGCGGCCAACACCGTGGCGGCTTTGGCGCCGAATATCTGGGTGATGGCCGTGGCCCGTTTGATTCCCGCCTTGGGCTTGCCAGTATTCTGGGCCCTCGCCAGCGAAACGGCGGTAGACATTGTCGGCCCTGAGTTCGCCGGGCGTGCGATTGAAAAAATCGGCTTTGGCATTGTTTGCGCCACCGTATTTGGTATTCCGGTGGGCACGCTGATTTCCGATATGTTCGGCTGGCGCACCGCGTTCGCCGTGCTCGCTGTGATTGCCCTGGCCAAGGCATTGCTGCTGTATCTCTATCTGCCGGTCACCCCGGCCAAGCACCAGCAGGGCAGTCTGCGTTCGCAATTCAGGATCCTGCGCAGCCCCGTGATGCAGGGGCATATCCTGCTGTCGATCCTGGTGTTCAGTGGCATGTTCACCGCCTATACCTACTTGGCAGATATCCTTGAGCGGCTGGCCGGGTTCGACGGTACGTTGGTGGGCTGGTGCCTGATGGGCTTTGGCGCGGTCGGGCTGATTGGCAACTCCCTCGGCGGACGCGCAGTGGATCGTCACCCATTGATCGCGTCCATGGTGTTCTGCGGGTTCATGATCGCGGGCATGGTGGCAGTGGTGCCGGCGATTCACTCGACCATCGGCCTGGCCGCGGCGATGGCGGTGTGGGGCGTGACCCAGGCGGCGATGTTCCTGGTCAGCCATGTGCGCTTGATGAAGGCCGCGCCCCATGCACCGGCGTTTGCCGCGTCGCTGAATATCGCCGGCGCCAACCTCGGCATTGGCCTGGGCGCGATGGTGGGCGGGCATGTCATCGACACTCTGGGCCTGGGCAGCCTGGGGTTTGCCGCTTCGGGGTTTATCCTGGTGTCGATCCTGCTCGCACTGTGGCTGATGACCGCCAAACCCACGGCGCTCAATGCCTGAGCGATCAGGGCAGGGCGGTAAACAACTCCCGCCGGGCACCCTCGGTAATCGCCACAATGCCGGGGTGCTTGACCTTGCGCTCCACTGAGATCGCATAAAACGACTCGGTCACCGTATCGGTCTGGCCAATCAGCGCCACGCCGTATTGGCGCACCACCTCGTCGGCGATCACGCTGGGCGCGATAAAAATCCCACTGCCGGATTGCCCGAAGGCCTGCATCAAGGCGCTGTCGTCGAACTCGCCGATGATGCGGGGTTGAATCTGCTGTTCGGCAAACCAGCGCTGCAAACGGCTGCGCACCACGGTCTCAGCGCCCGGAATCAACAGCGGTGCGCCCTGCAAACACTGTGGGAAATCCCCCCCATGCTGGTCTGCCAACGCCTGGGTGGCGAAAAAACTGATGCCGCATTCTCCCAGTTTCTGGCTGTAGCCCTTGATGTCCAAGTGCGTGGGCATGGGGCTGTCGGAAATCACCAAGTCCAGGCGCTGGATCGCCAGGTCGGCCAGTAAACGTTCGAGTTTGTCTTCACGGCAGGTGATGCGGATCGGTTCGCTCAACTCCATGGTCGGCGCGATCAGCCGGTACACGATGGATTTGGGCACCACATCCGCCACCCCAACGCGGAACGGGATCTGCTGCTCGTCAGGCTGGGCGCGCAGCATCGCCTCCAGTTCATTGCCGGTCTGGAACATCTGCTCGGCGTAGGGCAGCGCCTGGCGCCCGGCTTCGGTCAGTTCAAGCTGGCGCCCGACCCGCTGAAACAGGGCAATACCGAAGGTCTGCTCCAACAGGCTGATCTGCCCGCTGATGGTCTGCGGCGTGAGGTTCAATTGCTCACAGGCGCGCACGATGCTGCCGGTCTTGGCCACCACCCAGAAGTAATGCAGTTGTCGATAATTGAGCATCACGGCCTACACTTCGTAAAAACCGAAGTATACGCGAGAAAAATACGAATTTTCCTGAACTGTTCGCCTGCATAGAATGCCTCGCTATCGAGGGGCCACTACTTGGACCCAAGGGTTCTAACGAGGAATACATCATGAAACTCAATTCCCTGGGCGCGGCGTCGTTGCTTGCGCTTTCATTGGTAGTGGTCAGCGGCTGTGATCAAGTCGAGAAAAGCGCGCAACAGGTGCTGGGCAAAGCCACCGAGTCGGCCAAGCAGGCCATCGACGACACCCACAAGGCCGCCGAGCAGGCATTGAGTGAAGCAACCCAGGGCTTGATCAGCCCTGAGAAGCAGGAAAAAGACGCCGAAAACGCTGCTGAATCCGACACCAAAGAAACCTAATTCCCCAGCACTACCACGTCAGGACTGACCTATGGATTACCTTCTACAACTGGCCGCCAGCCCCACCGCCTGGGTCGCACTGGCGACCTTGATCGTCATGGAAATCGTGCTGGGCATCGATAACCTGATCTTTATCTCGATCCTCACCAACAAACTGCCGGAGAAGCACCGGGCCAAGGCGCGGCGCATTGGTATCAGCATGGCGTTGATATTGCGCCTGGGCCTGTTGAGCACCATCGCATTCATCGTGCAATTGACGACACCGGTGTTCGAGGTTTTCGGCCAGGCGTTCTCGTGGAAGGACATGATCCTGATCGCCGGCGGCCTGTTCCTGGTGTGGAAGGCGACCACCGAGATCCATCACAGCATGGACCCGGAGCCTGAAGAGAAGGCAACCGTCAGCAACACCGTGACCATCGGTTTTGCCGCCGCCATCGGCCAGATCCTGATGCTCGACCTGGTGTTCTCCATCGACAGCATCATCACCGCCGTGGGCATGACCGAGCACTTGCCGATCATGATCATTGCCGTGGTGGTCTCGGTGATCGTGATGCTGGTGGCCGCTGAGCCGTTGGCCAAGTTCATCAACGACAACCCGACCGTGGTGATGCTGGCCCTGGGCTTCTTGATCATGATCGGCATGACGCTGATCGCCGAAGGCTTCGGCGCCCACGTACCAAAAGGCTACGTGTATGCGGCCATGGCCTTCTCGGCGGCGATCGAATGCTTGAACATCGCCCGGCGTAACCGGCACGCACGTTTGCTCGCTGCGCGCCAGTAACCGCTGAACAAACAGGCCGGCTGTGCTCACAAGAGCCCAGCCGGCCTTTTGCTGTCTGCTAGAATCGGCCCACTTGATAGCTTGAGGTCCCCCATGAACGAGCCGATTCGCCTTACCCAGTACAGCCACGGTGCGGGTTGCGGTTGCAAGATTTCGCCACAGGTCCTGGAAGTGATCCTTGCGGGCAGCGGTGCACAGAACCTCGACCCCAACCTGTGGGTGGGCAATGCCTCCCGCGACGATGCGGCGGTATACGCCATCGACGACGAGCGCGGCGTGGTGTCCACCACGGACTTTTTCATGCCGATTGTCGACGACCCGTTCGACTTCGGCCGCATCGCCGCCACCAATGCCATCAGCGATATCTACGCCATGGGCGGCGATCCCTTGATGGCCATCGCCATTCTCGGCTGGCCGGTCAATGTGCTCGCGCCGGAGATTGCTCGCGAAGTGATTCGCGGCGGTCGGGCGGTGTGCGACGCAGCTGGCATTCCGCTTGCGGGCGGGCATTCCATCGACGCGCCGGAGCCGATCTTCGGCCTGGCCGTGACCGGCATCGTGCAAAAGCGCCATATGAAGCGTAACGACACGGCTACCGCCGGTTGCCGCCTGTACCTGACCAAGCCCCTGGGCATCGGCATCCTCACCACCGCCGAGAAGAAGGGCAAGCTGCGCGAGGCGGATATCGGCCTGGCGCGTGACTGGATGTGCACACTCAACAAGCCGGGCAGCCGTTTCGGCAAGTTGGCCGGTGTGACGGCCATGACCGATGTCACTGGTTTCGGCCTGCTTGGCCACCTGGTGGAAATGGCCGATGGCAGTGGCCTGACGGCCCGTATCGACTATGCAAAGGTTCCGCGCCTGCCGGGGGTGGAGTATTACCTGGACCAGGGCTGCGTGCCGGGTGGCACCTTGCGCAACTTCGAGAGCTACGCCAGCAAGCTGGGGCGTGTGCAGGAGCTGCACAAGCGCGTGCTGTGCGACCCCCAGACCAGCGGTGGCCTGCTGATCGCCGTTACCCCGGAAGGTGATGCCGAGTTCCACGCCGTGGCTGCCGAGCTGGGCTTGGCCCTTGAGCCTATCGGTGAACTGCTGGAGCGACAGACCAACGCGGTTGAGGTGATTTGATGGCGACGGACATCACCGATTACCGCGACATTTTCCTCAACGACCGGCCGATGATGGATACCCGCGCGCCGGTCGAATTCACCAAGGGCGCGTTCCCCGGGGTGATCAACCTGCCGCTGATGACCGACGATGAGCGCCAGCGAGTCGGCACCTGTTACAAGCAGCAAGGCCAGCAAGCGGCAATCGTGCTGGGGCATGAACTGGTGTCGGGGGCAATCAAGGCCGAGCGCATCGACCAGTGGGCGCAGTTTGCCCAGGCTAACCCCAATGGCTACCTGTACTGCTTTCGGGGCGGCCTGCGTTCGCAGATCGTGCAGCAATGGTTGAAAACCGAAGCGGGCATCGAATACCCCCGCGTCGGCGGTGGCTACAAGGCCATGCGTACCTTCCTGCTGGAAACCCTGGAGCAGGCGACTGCCCAGTGTGATTTCGTACTGCTGGGCGGCATGACCGGCACCGGCAAGACCGAAGTGCTCGGCCAACTGCGCAATGCCCTGGATTTGGAAGGGCACGCCAACCATCGCGGTTCCAGTTTCGGCAAGCGCGCCACGGCGCAACCCTCCAATATCGACTTCGAAAATCGCCTGGCGGTGGATTTGCTGAAGAAGCGCGCAGGTGGTATCGAGCAGTTTGTGGTCGAGGACGAGAGCCGCATGATCGGCAGCTGTGCGCTGCCGCTGCCATTGCACAAGGGCATGCAGACGTTTCCTATGGTGTGGCTGGAAGACAGCGTCGAGGGCCGTGTCGAGCGCATCCTGAAGGATTACGTGGTGGACCTGTGCGCCGAGTTCATTGAGGTGTTTGGGGAAACCGGCCAGCGATTATTTGCCGAGCGCCTGACCCAGAGCCTGGCCAATATTCACAAGCGCCTGGGCGGCGAGCGTTTCCAACGGTTGCAGGCGGTGTTGCAGAAGGCCCTGGCCGAACAGGCACGCAGCGGCGCAGTGGAGTTGCATCGGGTATGGATTGAAGGCTTGCTGCGTGAGTATTACGACCCGATGTATGCGTTCCAGCGCGAGAGCAAGGGCGCGCGTATCGAGTTTGCCGGGGAGCAGGGTGCGGTGGTGGAGTATTTGCGCGAGCGAGCAGCTCGGGTGGGGTGACCTTTCGGACGCCATCGCAGGCAAGCCAGCTCCCACCTTTTGAAGTGTGAATACATACAAAGGTGGGAGCTGGCTTGCCTGCGATGAGGCCATCAGCCCCACTGAAACTCTAAAGAATCACCGCCCCAATCAACCCACACACCACCCCCACGAGCATGGTCAACCCGGCCACCGTCACCAGCACCCGCGCATCGAAATCCTTGCGCAGCATCAACAGCGACGGCAGGCTCACGCTCGGCAGGGTCATCAGCAAGGCAACGGCCGGGCCGGTGCCCATGCCCAGGGCCATCATGGTTTGTACGATGGGAATCTCTGCCGCTGTCGGAATCACAAACAGCGTGCCCACAATCGCCAGCGGCACCAGCCACACCAGGCTGTCGGCCATCGCCCCGTCCACATGAGGGAACAGCCAAACCCGTGCCGCGCCGAGGATCAGCACCGCCAGGATATAAACCGGGATAGTGCTCCAGAACAGCTGCCACAGCGTGCGTAACCAGCGGCTCAGGAACGGTTGCGACTCCACTGTGCTGACGTCGGCAACGGCTTCAAGTGCTGCTTCCGGCACCTGGTCCGGGCGCGCAATGCGCTGTGTCACCAGGGACACGCCCACCACCAGCACAATCCCCGCCACCAGCCGCAGCGCGGTGAAACCCCAGCCCAGCACAAAGCCCATGAACACCAATGTCGCCGGGTTCAATACCGGGTTGGCAATCCAGAACGCCAGCGCCGCGCCGACCGACACCTGCTGGCGGCGCATGCCCGCCGCCACCGGGGCCGCGCAGCAACTGCACATCATCCCCGGCAGGGCGAACAGCCCACCGCGCAGGGTCGAGCCCAGCCCGGCGCGGCCAAACAGGCGCAGCAGCCAGTCGCGGGGGATCAATACCTGCAGCAATGAACCGAGGATCACTGCCAGTACGGCGGCTTTCCAGATGGCCAGGAAATACACCTGGGCATAGGCCAGCGCCGCCGCCAGAGGCGAGCTTTGCTGGTCATTGAGAATCGAGGCGCCAATGCTGTGGTTGTCGGCCGCTACAAACGCCTTTAGGTAGTAGGGCGACCACTTCACATAGTAGAGGCCGATGCAGGCCACCAGGAGAAACAGCGCAGGTTTGCACCAGAATGCCCAGCCGCGGTTGGGCTGGGTGGAAGCGAGGTTGGACATGGAGATGATCCGCAGGTGAGTCGATAGCCCGGCATCATACGCCCCTGCGGCCCAAGCTTCAGATATCTGCGCTGACCTGGGTCGGGGCCGGGCAGTTTTCCCCGCCGTTATTCAGCCCTTGCTTGTAGTTACGGCTGAGCAGCGAAGCCTTGCCGTTGTGCCAGGTCAATGTCAGCACGTACAGGGAGTCGTAGTCATTTCCAGACCAATCATCGGTAATGGTGTGTTTTTCGCCGGCGGCTTCGCTGGCGACTTTGTTGATCAGTTCCGGCAAGTAACCATGGGACCAGGCCGTGTAGATGGTCGCGTTGCGGTACTTGTCCTCGACCAGTTCTTCGGCCAGGGCACTGGTGTCATTCGCTGAGAACTCGATATTCACCGGCAGGCCGAGCTTGATCGCGCTGGGGCTGATGGTGATCAGTGGGCGAATGTAGCTGTAGGAGTTATCCAGTTCGCCTTCCTCGACGTTACGCGTCGGGTTGGCAGCGAACACATAGTTGGCTTTGCCGAACTTTTCCGGCAACAGAGTCGCCAGGTTCATGGCGCGGTTCAGGCCCTGGCAATTGAGTTGGCCCAGGCCTCCGGCCGGTTTTTCGCCGTGGCGCAGGAATACCAGGGTTTGTACGCCATCGACCGGTTGCGCACGGCTTTCACGGGCGTCCAGGGCGGTGACGATGGCAGCGCTGACCAGCAGCAGCGGCAATACCATGTAGGAATAACGTTTGAGTCGTGGCACAAGGCGCAGAGGCTTGATCTTCATGATAGGTTCGAGTCTTCGTGCGTCGGGTTAAGGCGGACAAGCCCGGCCCCAGTGACGCATCAGCGTCCTGCGGTGTTCCCTGTCGATATAGCAAGCAGCCTCCATTCATTGTTCGGGCGCTCTTAAGAGTGCATTCGGGCGCTTTGGTTCGCCCACGCGGGATTCTAGCCGGCAAATGTTGCGCAACGATGACCCATGCACGACGGCAGGCAGATGACTATCATGGGGACTTTCCGTCCAGGGGGTTCTCGATGAACGCACTCGCCGCTTTCCCGATCAACAGCAAATGGCCCGCCCAGCACCCGGAACGCTTGCAGTTGTATTCGTTGCCTACGCCCAATGGCGTCAAGGTGTCGATCATGCTCGAAGAACTGGGCCTGCCTTATGAGGCGCACAAGGTCAGCTTCGACACCCAGGACCAGTTGTCTCCCGAGTTCCTGTCCCTGAACCCCAACAACAAGATCCCTGCGATCATCGACCCCAACGGCCCGAGCGGGCAGCCGTTGGCGTTGTTCGAATCCGGCGCGATCCTCATTTACCTGGCGGAAAAGACTAGCCAGTTGCTCTCCGAAGACCCGGCCACACGCTATGAAACCCTGCAATGGTTGATGTTCCAGATGGGCGGCATTGGCCCGATGTTTGGTCAACTGGGGTTCTTCAACAAATTCGCCGGCAAGGCGTATGAGGACAAGCGCCCGCGTGATCGCTACGCCGCCGAATCGCGGCGCTTGCTGGGCGTGCTGGAAAAGCGCCTGCTGGGCCGCACCTGGATCATGGGCGACGAGTACAGCATCGCCGACATTGCGATCTTTCCGTGGGTTCGCAACCTGATCGGGTTCTACGAGTCCGGTGACCTGGTAGGCATCACCGATTTCCCTAACGTACTGCGCGCGTTGGACGGCTTTGTCGCACGTCCTGCGGTGATCCGTGGCCTGAACATTCCGAGCTGATGCATGCCGACTTTCGATTTTCAACAACTGGACGTATTCAGCAGCGTACCGCTCAAAGGCAACCCCTTGGCCGTGGTGCTGGGGGCCGATAGCTTCACCGACCAGCAGATGGCGGACTTTGCCAATTGGACCAACCTCAGCGAAACCACGTTTTTACTGACGCCGCGCGACCCACGTGCTGACTATCGGGTAAGAATCTTCACCACCCTCAAAGAGCTGCCGTTCGCCGGGCATCCAACCTTGGGCAGTTGCCACGCCTGGTTGCAGGCTGGCGGCGTGCCGCGTGGGGAGGAGATTATCCAGGAGTGCGAAATCGGCTTGGTGCGTATTCGTCGCCAGGGTGACCAACTGGCGTTTATCGCGCCGCCATTGTTGCGTGCAGGGCCCGTGGAGGCGCCGTTGCTGGAGCGCGTACGCCTGGCATTAAAGCTGGCGCCCGAGGCGATTGTGCGCAGCCAGTGGGTCGACAATGGTGCGGGTTGGCTGGCGGTGATGCTGGCTGATCGTGACGCAGTGCTTGCGTTGCAACCGGACTATGCGCAACTGCTGGGTCTGGCCGTAGGGGTGATCGCTCCCTGTGATCCGACGCGTGATGCGGTGGACGCGCAATTTGAAGTGCGCGCTTTTGTCGCTGGCGATGGCGCCGCCGAAGACCCGGCCACCGGCAGCTTGAATGCCGGCGTGGCCCAATGGCTCCTCGCTGAAGGCCTGGCGCCCAACCGTTACGTGGTCAGCCAAGGCACGGCGATAGGGCGAGCAGGGCGTATTTATATCGAGCGCCAGGGCGATGAAATCTGGGTGGGCGGCGCGGTGGCGTTGTGTATCGAGGGGCGTCTACAGCTGTAGATCAATGAATTGTTACGCGCCTGGCAATACACTATTGGCCCCTCGGCGTTTGTGTTGCCAGGACTTGGGGGCATAAGCTTTCGCCCCAAAGTATTCAGCCATTTTTCAGGATTGCCATGACCAGCCAGTTCCCCCAAGCCCGCCCACGTCGCCTGCGCCGCTCCCCGGAGCTGCGTGGCCTGTTCCAGGAAAGCGAATTCACCCTCAACGACCTGGTACTGCCGATTTTTGTCGAAGAAGAAATCGACGATTTCGTGCCCATCACCAGCATGCCGGCTGTGTTGCGCATTCCCGAGAAAAAACTCGCCGGTGAGATCGAGCGTTACGCTCGCGCCGGCATCAAGTCGGTGATGACCTTCGGCGTCTCCCACCACCTCGACGCCAGCGGCAGCGACACATGGAAAGAACGCGGCCTGGTTTCGCGCATGTCCTCGATCATCAAGGACGCCGTGCCGGAAATGATCGTGATGTCCGACACCTGTTTCTGCGAATACACCGACCACGGCCACTGCGGCGTGATGCACGGCGCCCATGTCGACAACGACGCGACCCTGGTCAACCTCGGCAAACAAGCCGTGGCCGCCGCCCGCGCTGGCGCCGACGTGATCGCCCCGTCAGCCGCGATGGACGGCCAGGTCCAGGCCATCCGCCGTGCCCTGGATGATGCCGGCTTCACCCACATCCCGATCATGGCCTACTCCACCAAATTCGCCTCGGCCCTCTACGGCCCCTTCCGAGAAGCCGGCGGCAGCGCGCTCAAGGGCGACCGCAAAAGCTACCAGATGAACCCGATGAACCGCCGCGAAGCCGTGCGCGAATCGCTGCTGGACGAACAGGAAGGCGCTGATGCGCTGATGGTCAAGCCTGCCGGTGCCTACCTCGACATCATCCGCGACATCCGCGAAGCCTCGCGCCTGCCGGTGGCGGCGTACCAGGTGAGCGGTGAGTACGCGATGATCAAGTTCGGCGCACAGGCCGGGGCGATTGATGAGGATCGAGTGGTGCGCGAGACGTTGGGGTCGATCAAGCGGGCGGGGGCGGATTTGATATTTACGTATTTTGCGATGGATTTGGCGTTGGCGGGGATTTAAAGGCATCGCCTAACTTGTGGCGAGCTTGCTCGCGTGGGGCTGCATAGCGGCCCCGTATCTCGGCCAGAAAATTATTTAATGGCGTTCTTTAATGCTAAGGCAACATGGTTCAACCACGTTTTCCCATCATTCCATTCATTAGGGTAATAGTAATAACAGCCGATATCAGAGAGTAAGAACTCTTGAAGGTCTTGCTCTGTTTTTTTGGCTGATACTAGTTTTTCCAGCTCTAATAGCACTGTTGCTATCGTATCTTCAGACGATTCCGAGATAAAAAAATCAATTACTTCGTTTGCGCTTTTGTGATCATCAACCCAATCTTGATTGAAATACCCAGCAAGAAATTGCTGCAGCTCGGGGTAGTCTTTATTCATGGGTTTGGAAAGCCTGTGTGAATTCGATATCCAGTATGCATTTTTTGGTCTCTGCGAATGATTAAGTAAATTTCTTTTCCGGGTACGGGTGTCGTAGTGTTCTTTTTGAAACTTGTGCCTATTGGCTCTGGGGATGGTTGAGTGATGACTATCTGCTGGTTGTTTCCTTCTAGGAAGTCTTTGATTTTGTCCTGATTGTTATCCAGTACCTTTGAAATGGCGAGTTCAGCTGTTGCGCGATCATGAAAAGTAGAGGCTGCCGGGATATGTGGTTCCTGTCTCAAGCGGTCAAGCAATTGTTGATCAGTTCTACCGACATGCTTTTCCATAAGATGTCCTCCTGCCGCCTCATGTGCGGCTAAACCTCCTCCTGGAACGATTACGCTATAAGGCCCTTCGGGGCAGCTTGTTTTTTTACAGCTTAGTCCCAGCGGATCCACCCACCCCGTGGGATTGGGCACATACCGGTACCCATTGATCCCACCCGCCAACCTCACCGGGTCCGGTGTCAGGTAGCGACCAATATCCGGATTGTAGTAGCGATGGCGGTTGTAGTGCAGTCCGCTTTCCGCATCGAAATACTGCCCTTGAAACCGCAGCGGGTTTTCGATGTTGCCTACGTCGAGCCGGGCGATCTGGCCGTAGGCGCGGTAGTGGGCGGACCAGACGATTTCGCCCTCGTGGCTGGTCAGTTCCTGCGGGGTGCCGAGGTGGTCGAGTTGGTAGTGGTAGTGGTAGGGCGTGGTGGCTTGTGGGCCGAAGCCTTGCAGCAATGCCAGCGGGCGGAAGCTGTCCGGTTCATAAATGTAACTGCGGTGACGTTCCGCGTGATGTTCGGCTATCAGCTTGTCGCCTTGCCAGAAAAACTCGGTGGTCTTGCCGTCCACAGTCTTGCTGATTCGGCGTCCAAATGGGTCATACCGATAGCTGGCGGTTTGGCCGTTGGGCGTTGTAACCCCGACCAACCGATGCTGGCAGTCGTAGCGGTACTCAGTGACGAGTTGCTGGCCCTTGCCGCGTCGTTCGCGGATGAGGTTGCCGAAGGCGT
>NZ_WJZD01000051.1:0-35700 GCF_021609665.1 Pseudomonas sp. PA-1-3F
CACTCAGCGATCCAACTGTGGGAGCTGGCTTGCCTGCGATGACGGCCTGCCAGCCCACGCCAATCTACCTGACACTCAGCGATCCAACTGTGGGAGCTGGCTTGCCTGCGATGACGGCCTGCCAGCCTACGCCAATCTACCTGACACTCAGCGATCCAACTGTGGGAGCTGGCTTGCCTGCGATGACGGCCTGCCAGCCCACGCCAATCTACCTGACACCCCGCAATCAAACTGTGTGGGCTTGCTCGCGAAGGCGGCCTCGCAGTCAACACAGTTGGACCGTGTACATATCCATTCCTGCGGTAACGGCCACCTAGGGTTCCGCTCTGACAGCGGCTCACTTTTGAAAAGCGCAAAAGTAAGCAAAACGCTCTTGCCCCACCACTCGGCACCTCGCCTAGGCTCGGTGTGCCCGAACGCAGGCTTGAATCCGTGGGCCGCCGCCACGCGCCATCCATGGCGCGGGGCGGCTAACCCGGCGTCCTGCCGGGTTACCCACGAATTCAAGCCTGCGTTCGGCCAGCGTGGTTTAACGGGGCGCCTGAGATCAAGATCAAAAGCAGATCAAGATCAACAGCGACTCGCTTCGCATCGTGGTTACCGTTGAGCGCTACAGAGTTGTGTAGATACCTATGCTGCGATAGCGGTAGTGAATCCAACACTGCCATCGCAGGCAAGCCAGCTCCCACATTGATTGGGTTTCTTCAGGTAGATCAGGTCAGGCTTTGCTGACCAACGCATCCGCCCTGAACATCCCACGAATCCCCCGCACGGCCTGGCGAATCCGGTCCTGGTTTTCGATCAGCGCAAAGCGCACATGATCGTCGCCATACTCACCAAAGCCGATCCCCGGCGACACACACACCTTCGCTTCCAATAGCAGTTTCTTGGCAAACTCCAGCGAGCCCATGGCCGCGTACTGCTCGGGAATCTTGGCCCAGACGTACATCGACGCCTTCGGATTCTCCACCATCCAGCCCAGTTCATGCAGGCCCTTGACCAGCACATTGCGACGCTGGCGGTACTGCTCGGCGATGTCCTTCACGCACTGTTGGTCGCCTTCCAGCGCCGCAATCGCCGCCACTTGCAGCGGGGTGAAGGTGCCGTAGTCGTGGTAGCTCTTGATGCGTGCCAGGGCGTTGACCAGTTCAGGGTTGCCCACCATGAAGCCGATGCGCCAGCCGGCCATGTTGTAGCTCTTGGACAGGGTGAAAAACTCCACCGCAATGTCCTTGGCGCCGGGCACTTGCATGATCGAGGGGGCTTTCCAGCCGTCGTAGACGATGTCGGCGTAGGCCAGGTCGTGCACCACCAGCACGTCGTACTGCTTGGCCAGGTCGATCACCCGTTCGAAGAAGTCCAGCTCCACGCACTGCGCGGTCGGGTTGGACGGGAAGCCGAGGATCATCATCTTCGGCTTGGGGATCGAGCCACGAATCGCGCGCTCCAGCTCAGCGAAGAAATCCACGCCCGGTATCAGCGGCACCGAACGTACCTGGGCGCCGGCAATCACTGCGCCGTAGATATGAATCGGGTAGCTGGGGTTGGGCACCAGCACGGTATCGCCCTGGTCCAGGGTGGCCAGCATCAAGTGCGCCAGGCCTTCCTTGGAACCGATGGTCACGATAGCTTCGGACTCCGGGTCGATATCCACCGCGTAACGGTCCTTGTACCAACGCGAAATCGCCCGGCGCAAGCGCGGAATGCCTTTGGAGGTGGAGTAGCCGTGGGTGTCTTCACGCTGGGCGACGGTGACCATTTTCTCCACGATATGAGGAGGCGTGGCGCCGTCAGGATTACCCATGCTCAAGTCGATGATGTCTTCGCCGCGCCGACGCGCAGCCATCTTCAGCTCGGCAGTGATATTGAATACATACGGGGGGAGTCGATCTATGCGCGCAAAGCGGCGCGGCGAACCTTGGTCTGCCATTGTTGCCTCGAGGTACGTAAGCGCCCGGAACCGTCCGAGCGACGTCGGCCACTGCGGTGGCCTGCGGGGCAGACAATAAGGGCGATGATGGCCAGTTGTCCAGATGCGTAGGAAATTTTTCTACATGGAGTACAACGCGGATATGCCCCTATACTCGATGCGGGTTTGTTCCCTCATAAGAAGGAGACTGTTCGTATGGATCAGCAGACAAAAAAACCGTTGGAGTCACGCCTGGAAGCCGGTAAGGCCCTGGTGATAGCCGGGGTACAAGGGCGATATTCGAAGGCCACCGTTGGCGATATCCCACGGCTGTGGGAGTTGTTCGATACCTGTATCAAGGACATCAAGAAGCGCGTCGGCGGTGTGACCTACGGGGTGTGCCATAACCCGCATCACGGCGAATTCGATTACCTGGCAGGTGTTGAAGTCCCGGCCAAGAAGGACGTGCCGAGCAATTTCGAGGTGATCGAAATTCCGCCACTCAACTATGCCGTGTTCCCCCACTACGGGCCGGTGCAGGCGCTTGAGCAAACCTACGAGCGCATCATGTTCGAATGGCTGCCGCACTCGGGCTACAAGGTCATGGGCGCGGATTTCGAGCGCTATAGCGCGGACTTCGATGCCAGGAAGGGCACGGGGACGGTGGAAATCTGGCTGCCGATCGGGGAGCGGGGCTGACACTGCACCGATGTCACGTAAACACGACATGCACGCTTAAAAGTCATGTTTACGTGACATTGCCGCTATGGATTAAACCTGAAACTCAACCGGCGCTCATACCCTACGCGACCCTTGTACGCCTCACCGCGATCCACCCATCCCGCCCCCAGATACAACCCCATTGCCGCCAGGTTGTGGGCATCCACCGACAACTCCAACCCCTTGATCTGCGGCCAGGCCTCGCGCGCCACGGCGGGCAACGCCTGCAAACACATCTTGCCGTATCCACGCCCCTGCTGATGTCGGTCTACCTGTAGCGCGTGGAGTGTGGCGCTGTGTTCATCGGCCCAATGAGGCAGGCACGGTGGTCGCTTGAGCAGCAGGAACGCCACGGGAAGGTCGTCGACCAACAGCGCGAAGCCCTTGACCCCAGGACTCGGGTTGGCGAGCAGGGTATTGAGGGCGCAATACATATCACCGCAAAACGGCAGTTGTTCAGGGTGAACTTCGATGGCGCCGACTTGCTGTTGTTGCACAGCGTTCAGCGCCTCGTAAGCAACGAGGCGGGTTGGCATGGGACTATCCGAACGGCTGCAAGAGAAGTGGCAGTTTATCGGGTTTGAGCCACAGGAAATTATTTTTCAGGGGGATGTCGATTTCCCTCGGGGCCATTCGACTAAGGGTGTCTTCCGTGATTTTCCACCCCAAGGAGTCATCGCCATGAGCACTGCAATCAAGAGCCTGATCGAGCAATGGAAAGACGCCGTTGTCAGTCGCGATATCGACCAGATTGTCAGCTTTTACGCCGACGATATCGTCTCGTTCGACGCCGTAACCGCTCTGCAATTCAAGGGCAAGGCGGCCTACCGCGCGCATTGGGAGGCGTGCATGGAGCACTGCCCCGGCCCCGGCATCTTCGAGTTTCATGAATTGCATGTCGTCGAAGCGCCAGACAGCGCATTTGCCCACTGGCTGGCCCACTGCGGCGGTGCCGGGCCGGACGGTGAGGTGAAGGCTTGCTGGATGCGTGTCACCGCCGGCTACCAGCGCATCGATGGTCAATGGAAGGTGGTGCACGAGCACTGGTCGGCGCCGTTTGATATGCAAAGCGGCACGGCGTTGTTCGACCTGAAACCTTGAGCACCGCGAACTATAGTCAGTAGTCCGAAAACGGAGAACGCCATGAAATACCTGTGCCTGATCTACAGCGATGAACAGGTGTTGCACACTTCGCCCGACAGCCCCCATGACTCGGAATGTCTGGCCTACGCCGAGGCCGTCCAGGCCAGCGGGCGCATGCTGGCCGCCGAGCCGCTGGAGTCGGTGACCACCGCCACCACCGTGCGCATGCGCAACGGCAAGCTGTCGATCACCGACGGGCCGTTTGCCGAAACCAAGGAGCAGCTCGCCGGGTTCTACCTGATCGACGCCAAGGACCTCAATGAAGCGCTCCAGGTGGCTGGCGGCATTCCGGCGGCCCGGGTCGGCAGTGTGGAAGTGCGCCCCGTGCGCCAATTGAATCTCTCAACACAATAATCAAAAGACGTGAGGAGGTTTCCCGTGAACACTCAACCCGCCCAATTTGAACTGTCCATCAGCCGCTTGATCGATGCGCCGCGCCGCCGGGTGTTTCGCGCCTGGACTGAGCCAACCCTGCTGCAACAATGGTGGGGCCCCCACGGCATGACCACCCCTGAATGCGAGATGAACCTGTGGGTCGGCGGCTTGTTCCGCACCTTGATGCGTGCGCCCGATGGCAGCGAGTACCCGACCCAGGGCGTTTTTCTGGAAATCGATGCGCCCAACCGCCTGGTGTTTACCGACGCGTTCATGCCGGGTTGGGTGCCTTCGGGAAAGCCGTTCATGAGCGCCGAAGTCACCTTTGAGGAGGTCGGCGAAAAGACCCTCTATACCGCCCGCGCCATGCACTGGAGTGCCGAGGACAAGCAGGCCCACGAAGCCATGGGCTTTCATGACGGCTGGGGCCAGAGCCTGGACCGCCTGGTGAAGTTGGTGACCGAGGACATGGTCGATTGACCCAGCAGATCGACGCTATTTACCGCCGCGAATCACGCCGCGTGCTCGCGACGTTGATTCGTGTGCTGGGGGATTTCGACTTGGCCGAGGAGGCGCTGCACGAAGCATTTTTCGTCGCCCTGCAGCGCTGGCCCGAGGATGGCGTGCCGGATAATCCACGGGCGTGGCTGGTGTCCACCGGCCGCTTCAAAGCCATCGACCGCCTGCGTCGGCAGTCGCGTTTTACCCCGTTATTGGAAGAGCAGGCCGAGGCGTTGGAGGCCGCGCCTTGGAGTGATGAAGACGTGGAAGACGACCGCCTGCGCCTGATGTTCACTTGCTGCCACCCAGCGTTGGCAGCCGATGCCCAGGTTGCGCTGACCTTGCGCGAGATCTGCGACCTGAGCACCGAGGCCATCGCTCACGCTTTTCTAGCCACGCCCACCACCATTGCCCAACGCATCGTGCGCGCCAAGGGCAAGATCCGTGAGGCGAAAATTCCCTATCAAGTGCCGTCCCGCGCCGAATTGCCCGAACGATTGGACAGTGTGCTGCGGGTGATTTACCTGGTGTTCAACGAGGGCTATTCGGCCTCGGCGGGTGCCGACCTCACCCGTGAGGACCTGACCTTGGAGGCCATTCGCCTGGGGCGTTTGCTGCTGGAGTTGCTGCCCGAGCCGGAAGTCATGGGCTTGCTGGCGTTAATGTTGCTGCACGAGTCGCGTCGGCCTGCCCGCACTTCTGCCAGCGGCGAACTGGTGCTGTTGGACGCTCAGGATCGTACGCTTTGGGACAGGGCCTTGATCGCTGAAGGCTGCGCATTGGTGGAGCAGGCGCTGATGACGCCACACTTCGGGCCGTATTGCTTGCAGGCTGCGATTGCCGCCGTGCACGCCGAGGCGCCCAGCGCAGGGGAAACCGATTGGCGGCAGATTGTCGGGCTCTACGATGTGTTGCTCAGGTCTGCGCCGTCGCCGGTGATCGAGTTGAACCGTGCGGTAGCGGTGGCGATGGAGCAGGGGCCGTTGGCGGGGTTGGTGCTGGTAGACAACCTTTTGCAGCGCGGTGAGTTGCAGGACTACCACTTGGCGCATTCGGCGCGTGGGGAGTTTTGCCGGCAGTTGGGGCGGTTTGACGAAGCCCGCAGCGCGTACGAAAAAGCGCTGTCGCTGACGCAACAGGCGCCAGAAAAACGCTTCATCACGCGGCGTCTCGCCGAACTCAATTCCTCCAGGCAGTGACGATCCAAATGTAGGAGCGAGCTTGCTCGCGAAAAACTCACAGACGCCGCGTTTCTTCAGGAAGCACGCGTTATCGTTGACGTTCTTCGCGAGCAAGCTCGCTCCTACAGGCTCATTCCAGCATCTTGCCCAGCAACCAGCTCCCCGCAGGCCCCGGCGGCTGGTGCCGGGACCACAGCGCATCCACCGCCACCGAACGCGGCCAACTGCGCACCTTGAGTTCAACCAACTGGTTGCCGCCAAAGCGCTCCACCAGCCAGCGTGGAATCGGTGCCCAGCCAAACCCCAGCTGTGCCATTTCCATCAGCATCAGGTAACTCGGCGCCGACCATACTCGCTGCGTGCCGCGGTTTTCATTGGGGCTGATGATGCTCGCCAAACGCAACTCCCGGTGTTGTTGCAAGGTGTGCGGGTGAACCTTGTCCAGGTTCGCCAATGGGTGTCCAGGCGAGACAAACAGCGCGATCTCCGTGCGCTCCTCCACCGTGGAGAAGGAAAGGTCCGGCGGGTAGGCTTCTTGTTTCTCGATAAACGCGATCTGCGCCCGGCCACTTTGCACCAGTGCGATCAAGTCTTCGCATTCCGCGATCAGGCATTCCAGCTCAAGGTCCGGGTAGCGTTGCTCGAAGGCCGTGAGGGCGACCTCGAATCGATCGGATTGGTAAGTATCGGACATGGCGAGACTCAACTTCGGCTCCAGGCCTTGCGATAACTGACTGGCTGCCAGCTCCAGGCGGCTACTGGCTTCCAGCACTTGCTCAGCCCTTTGCAGCAACACTTGCCCCGCCGGCGTGAGGGTCGGCTTGCGGCTGCTGCGGTCAAACAGCACCACGTTCAGGTCAATCTCAAGGCTGGCCACTGCCGCGCTCACGGTGGACTGGCTTTTGCCCAGCTTGCGCGCCGCCGCGGAAAACGAGCCTTGGGTGGCAGCCTGGACAAACGCCTGAAGCACTTCATGGGAGGCCATGACTATCGCCTTGATCGATGGTTATTGGTTATGAAGTATCGATACAAAGCCTGATCATGGCAACCATCGTCACTCACGGAGCCGGGTCATGACCCCTACCAAATCCTTTACTGAACGCGTGTTTCAAGCCCTTGGTTTCGAAGGGCTGGCCTTATTGATTTGCACGCCGCTGTTGGTGTGGATCACCGGCCGGCCGGCGCTGGAAATGGGCGCAGTGACCCTGGGCATCAGCCTGTTGGCACTGAGCTGGAACGTGGTGTTTAACAGCCTGTTCGACCGCCTTAAAACCCGCCTGCAACTGGCCAACGGTGGTTGGACCCGTGTGCTGCACGCGCTGTTGTTTGAAGGCGGCCTGATTCTCTTGGCAGTGCCGTTGATTGCCGCCTTGATGAAGATCAGCCTGCTGGAGGCCTTCATCCTCGACATTGGCGTGCTGTTGTTCTTCCTGCCGTACACCTATGTGTACCACTGGGGTTATGACGTGTTGCGCGAGAAATTCGCCGGTAAAACCCCAGTTACCCCGTAGGCGTGCGTCGCTTATAGGAACATCCCCCCCGACGCCTCGATCCGCTGGCCGGTGATCCAATGACTGCCATCGGCCAGCAAGGTCGAAATCGCCCCGCCAATATCGTCCGGCAAGCCAGCGCGGCCCAGGGCGGTGTTATTGGCAACCATCGCATTCACATCGGTGTTATCGCGCACCGCGCCGCCGCCGAAGTCAGTGGCAATCGCGCCCGGTGCCAGGGTGTTCACGGTAATACCCCTTGGGCCCAGCTCTTTAGCCTGGTAGCGCGACAAGACTTCCACCGCGCCTTTCATGGACGCGTAAGCGGCATAACCCGGCAGGCTGAAGCGCGCCAGGCCGCTGGAGATATTGATGATGCGCCCGCCATCGCTGATCAGCGGCAGCAGTTTCTGCGTGAGGAAAAACGGTGCCTTCACATGGATCGCCACCAACTGGTCGAACTGGGCTTCGGTGGTTTCGGCAAAGCTTGCGTAGGTGCCAACCCCGGCGTTGTTGATCAGGAAGTTGAAATGCTCCTGTGCGAACACATCCTTGAGCAGTGTGCCGATCTGGCCAACGAATGCATCGAAGGTTGCGCTCTGGCTGACGTCCAGTTGCAGCATGGCGGCGCGACCGCCCAAGGCCTCTACCTGGGCAACCACGGCTTGGGCTTCGGCCGCTGCGCTGTGGTAAGTGCCGATGATGTCGATGCCTTGCGCAGCCAGGTGCAGGGCGGCGCTTTTGCCCAGGCCACGGCTAGCGCCAGTGATGAGTGCGATTTTACGGGTCATGGTGCAGTCCTCGAATGGGGTGAGTGGGACTGAGTGTATTTGTCCGGCCATAACGTGATAAACAGGCTGATATCGAAATCACTGGCCGGATAAGGCGAACAATCTAATGAACAAGCTTGAGCTGCTGCGCACCTTCGTACGCGTTACTGAGTTGTCGAGCTTTACCCAGGCCGGCCAAAGCCTGGGCTTGCCGCGCTATACGGTCTCCGAGCATGTGCAGGCGTTGGAGGAGTTGCTCGGCGCTCGGCTGTTGCAACGCACCACGCGCAAGGTGCAGGCGACCCAGGATGGTCGTGTGTTGTATGAGCGCAGCAAGGATCTGCTGGCGCACATGGAAGAGTTGGAAGGTTTGTTCCGTCAGGACGAAACCCAATTGGCCGGACGCATACGGGTGGACATGCCCAATGTCATGGCGCGGGGCGTGATCTTGCCGAACTTGCCCGCGTTCATGGCGCGCCATCCGCTGATCGACATGGAGATCAGCTGTTCGGACCGCCAGGTGGACCTGATCGCCGAAGGTTTTGATTGCGTGGTGCGCGTCGGCGCCCAGCCCGATCAAACTGTGGTAGCGCGGCGGGTGTGCAGCATGCCGATGGTCAACTGCGCGAGCGCGGCGTACCTGCAACGGTATGGCGTGCCCGAAACCCTGGCAGACCTGGCGCATCATCAGTTGGTGCATTACGTGCGGCCGCTGGGCGCACGCTCGGCCGGGTTCGAATACCTGGTGGGCAACAAGGTGCAGCGGCTGGCGATGGCAGGCCGGGTGACGGTCAACAGCACCGACGCCTATCAATCGGCGTGCCTGGGCGGGTTTGGCATCACCCAGGTGCCGCAGCTCGGCATACGCGACTTATTGGCCAGCGGCGAGTTGGTGGCGGTGCTGCCCGACTACCAGGCGCCGCCCTTGGATGTGTCGTTGCTGTACGCCGGCCAGCGGCATCTGCCGTTGCGGGTGCGGGTGTTCATGGACTGGTTGACCGCCACCCTGCAAGCTCATCTTTAACGGCGTGCCGACAACTGCTGGGGCGCCAGGAACGCGTCGTGGAAGTAATCTCGGAACGCTTGCATCGCTGGGGTAAACGCACGCTCGCGGTGCCAGGCCAGGCCGACGCTCATGGGTGTGACCGGGTCGGTCACGGTCAGGGTTTCGATGCGTTTGCCTTCCAGGGACCAGGGCCGGTGTACCAGGTCTGACAGGATCGCCACGCCGCTGCCGTTGGCAACCATGCTGCGCACCGCCTCCACCGAGCTGGTGCGCAGCCGCACCTTGGGCGTTTGCCCGGCCTGTTCCCAGTAGCGCATGGCGCTGTGTTCGGCTTCATCGACGGTGAGCAAGATGTAGGGTTCTTGGGCCACGTCGGCCAGGCTCACGGCACCGCGTTCGCACAATGGGTGATGGCTGGGCAGCCACAGGCGGCGTTCGGAGTTGAATAGAATTTCCGAGACGATATCCGCGTGGGTGAGGTTGGCAGTGAGCACCACAGCCATGTCGAACTGGCCGTCGAGCAGGCCCTGTTCGATGGCCTGGCGCTCCTGTTCGAACACCTCGATGGTCACGTCCGGATGCCAATGCTCCATGCGCTGTAAATGGTGCGGCAGGAAATAACCCAGCACGGTGTAGCTGGCCGCCACCCGCAGCACGCCGCTGGCGCGGTAGTCCGGCAACGGGCTGTTGAGGGCATCTTCCACGCTGCGCACAATCACATAGGCACGGTTGAGAAAATGCCGCCCGGCATCGGTGAGGTTCATGCCTTGGGCCGAGCGCACGAACAACTGCACGCCGAGCATGGCTTCCAGCTCCTTGATCGCTGTGGTCACCGCCGATTGGGAAATATTCAGGTGAATTGCTGCCTGGGAAATCTGGCCGATTTCCGCAGTGGCGACGAAATAGCGAACCTGGCGCAAGGTTAAAGACATATCGCACTCTGCTTATTGATCGTTCCCACGCTCTGCATGGGAATGCCTCTTGTGACGCTACGCGTCACGGTCTCAAGTGCGGACGCAGAGCGTCCATGGCTGCATTCCCACGCAGAGCGTGGGAACGATCTGGGGTCGAGGATAAAAAAGCTATCTGATTTTCAGAAGATGGGCCATCTGATAATAGATCTTCCCAAGGGGTCAAGCCACGGCCTACTTTGCGGGCATCACCTTTGGCGGAGCGACCTTGATGCAGGCAGTGGATTTCAATTCAGACATGGGCGAAGGCTTTGGCCCCTGGACCATCGGCGACGGCGTCGACGCAGAGCTGATGGCCTATATCAGCTCGGCCAATATCGCCACCGGCTTTCACGCCGGCGACCCAGGCACCATGCGCCGCACCGTCGAGCGCGCCAAGCAACTGGGTGTGGCGATTGGCGCGCACCCAGGCTTTCGTGACCTGGTGGGTTTCGGTCGTCGGCATATCAACGCACCGGCCCAGGAACTGGTGGACGACATGCTCTACCAGCTCGGTGCCTTGCGTGAAATGGCCCGCGCCCAAGGCGTGACCTTGCAACATATCAAGCCTCACGGCGCGCTCTACATGCACCTGGCCCGCGATGAAGAGGCCGCCCGGCTGTTGGTGCAAAACCTGCAAATCATCGAGCCCACGCTGATGCTGTACTGCATGCCCAACTCGGTGATCTGGCGCATTGCCAAGGAACTGGGGCAGCCGGTGGTGCGCGAGTTCTATGCCGACCGTGAATACGACCTGAGCGGCTCCATCGTGTTTACCCGCAATGTGCGGGCGCTGGCCCCAGCCACAGTGGCCGCCCGGGTCTTGCGTGCGTGTCAGGCCGGCCTGGTACGTACCGTCGAAGGCGAAGACCTGGCGATCGAATTCGATTCCATCTGCCTGCACAGCGACACCCCTGGCGCCCTGGATCTGGTGGAGGCTACCCGTGAAGCCTTGGACCAGGCGGGTATCGACGTCAGAACACCCCGATAAGATCCAACCCTTACTTTTTTGCCTGCCTTTCTACAATGATTCCAAGAGGAACAGACATGGCTGAAACGTCCCCCATCCGCTACAGCTTCGGCGGTGATGAACACCTATTTGCCGAGGTCAGCGACAGCATGTCCCTGGAGGCTTTTTTCAAGGGCATGGCGGTGACCCGCGCGGTGGAGCGCCTGGCGCTGGAAGGCGTACTGGATGTCTGCCTGGCCAATGCATCCTTCCAGATTCGCTTCGACCCCGACCGCATCGCGCCCCATTTGCTGCTCGACGCGGTGCAAAGCGCCGAAGCCCAGGCGGTGGCCGAACGCACCTTGCGCACGCGCATCATCGAAATCCCAGTGCTCTATAACGACCCCTGGACCCACGAAACCCTGATGCGTTTTCGTGACCGCCACCAAGACCCCAGCGGCACAGACCTGGAATACGCGGCACGCATCAATGGCCTGGCCGACGTGGACGCGTTCATCGCCGCCCACAGTGGCGCGCCGTGGTTTGTGTCGATGGTCGGCTTTGTCGCGGGCTTGCCGTTCATGTTCCAGATGGTCGAACGCGAGCGGCAATTGCAGGTGCCCAAATACCTGCGGCCACGCACCGACACACCGAAACTGACCCTGGGCCATGGCGGCTGCTTTGGCTGTATCTACTCGGTGCGTGGCGCGGGCGGTTACCAGATGTTCGGCGTTACCCCGGCACCGATCTACGACCCGGCGCAGCAGTTGGCGTACCTCAAGGAGCACATGGTGTTCTTCCGCCCTGGCGATATCGTGCAGTTCAAGCCGATGGACCGCGAGGCTTATGACCTGGCGGTCGCCGAGGTGGACGCCGGTCGTTTCGACTTGCGCATCCGCCCGGTGGAGTTTTCCCTGGATGCCTTTCTCGCCGACCCCATCGGCTACCCGAAAACCCTGCAGGAGGCGCTGGCATGATCAAGGTCCTCAAACCTGGCCTCGCCACCTCCGTGCAGGACCTGGGCCGCGAAGGTTATTACCACTTGGGCATCCCGCCGTCGGGGGCGCTGGACCAATACGCGTTGAGTGCGGCCAACCACTTGGTGGGCAATCCTGTGGGCGCGGCGGGCCTGGAATGCACGCTGATCGGGCCGGAGCTGGAGTTCCAGCAGGACGCGCTGGTGGCCTTGAGCGGCGCATTGATGTCGCCGCGCCTGGACGGTGAAGTGGTGCACCAGGACACCGCCTTTGCCGTGCGCGCCGGGCAGGTGCTGCGGTTCGAGTTTCCCAAGGCCGGCGCACGCACCTACCTCGCCGTCGCCGGCGGTATCGACGTGCCGTTGGTGCTCGGCAGCCGCTCCACCTACACCCTCGGCGCCCTCGGCGGGTTTAACGGCCGACGCTTGCAGGAGGGCGATCAATTGCCGATCGGTAGCGCCAGCGGTACCGGGCGTGCGGGCAACAGCTTGCCGATGGCGTTGCGGCGTTCGGTCGGCGGCGATGTGACGTTGCGGGTGGTGCCGGGGCTGTATTACGAACGCTTGAGCTTGGAGGCCAAAAGCAGCTTTTTTGCCGAGCCGTGGACGGTCGGCTCCGAGGCCGATCGCATTGGCTATCGCTTCAAGGGCGGCAGCGCGTTGAGCTTCCAGCCGCGGGAACAGCCGTTTGGCGCCGGCTCCGATCCTTCCAACATCGTGGACAGTTGCTACCCGATTGGCTCGATTCAAGTACCGGCGGGGCTGGAGCCGATTGTGCTGCACCGCGATGCGGTGTCGGGCGGTGGCTACGCGATGATTGGCACGGTGATCAGCGCCGACCTGGACTTGATCGGGCAAATGCAGCCCAACCAGCGAGCGGGGTTTGTGGCGGTGAGTCTGGAGGAGGCTTTGGAGGCGCGGCGGTTGTACAAGAAGCGGCTCAGAGCGATGACGGGACTCTTCAATCACTGAACATACGCTTAACCCCTGTGGAAGCTGGCTTGCCTGCGATAGCGGTGGGTCAGCTTGCATTGTCTTGGCTGATACACCGCAATCGCAGGCAAGCCAGTTCCCACCTTTGGGCTTATTTCAATTTGAGAATTTGCGGAATGCCCACCGCCCAGCGATCAGGGTGAAGGTTGCGACCAAGGCCACCAGTATCCAGAAGCCTTCCGGGTCTTGGGACAGGGGCACCCCACCCACATTCATGCCAAAAAAACCGGCAATAATGTTGATCGGCAGCGCCAGCACCGTCACCACCGTGAGGGTAAACAATGTGCGGTTGCTCTGTTCATTGAGGTTGGCGGCGATCTCTTCCTGCAACAGTTTGATGCGTTCGCCCAGGGCGGTCAGGTCGTTGATGATCAGCGCAAACTCTTCGGTAGATTTGCGCAATTCCTTCACGTCTTCCTTTTGCAGCCATTGCGGCGGGCGATTGAGCAGGCGCAGCAGCGAGCCCGGCTCCAAAGCCAGCAGGCGTTGCAGGCGCACCAGCACGCGGCGGGCGGCGCCCAGTTCGGCACGGTTGGTGGACAGGCGCGAAGACAACAGCTGATCCTCGATTTGGTCAACGCTGATGCTGGTCTTGCGCACGATCTGCGTCAGCACTTCGCCCTGGTCGCGCAGCAGGTGCACCAACAGCTCCAAGGGGGAGCGAAAGTGTTCGCCGGCCTTCACCGACGAGCGCAATTTATCCACCGAGTGCAACGGCTGCAGGCGTGCGCTCACCAGCAAGCGGCTGCGCGCGCACACCCACAGCGTGGAAATATCCGAAGACACCATGCTGCTGAAGTTGAACACCACATCGTTGACCACGGCCAATAAGGCCGAGTCCACATGCTCGATGCGCGTGGAGCGTGAGCCTTCATGCAAGGCTTCAAAAAACTCTTCTGGCAATGACAGATGCGCCTGCATCCAGCGCTCGCAGGCGGCGTGCGCCAGGTTCAGGTGCAGCCACAGGAATTCGTCCGGGTCTGGCGGTTGCTGCAAGGCGGCGAGGGCGGTGGCGGAATCAATTTGCTGGCCTTTCTCGCCGGGGCGAAAACGAAAACCGTAAAGCAGGCCAAACAGATCGGAATCCTGATGGCCGTGGTCGATGCTGTGGTTCATGGCGACTCGCAGAGAAAGGGCCTGTAGGACGTTTCACAGGTTCCTGAGCGAATCATTGCAAGGCGGTATGACGGTTATGTGACGGTTTGAGGCGCGCATAAAAAAACGCGCCACCCGAAGGTGGCGCGTTTTTTCAAGGTTCAACTCAGGTGTCTTGCTTGTTTTCCAGCACGGCACCGGTCTTGGCGTCGAGCTTCACATCCCATTTCTTGCCGGTAGTGTCGGTCAGGTCCACTTCGTAGACCAGCTTGCCAGCTTCGTGATCCAACTCGGTATCGTTGATGGTAGCGCCGGCATGTTGGGCGACGGCGGCGGCGTTGAGCTTTTCGAACGCCATCACTTCACCGGTCTTGAGCAGGCTGGGAATCTGGTCCGGACGAACATCAGCCTGGGCCAGGCCGGCGGTCAAAGTCAGGGCAGTAGCAGCGAACAGGGCAGTCAAGGTTTTCATGGTGTATGTCCTTCTTAGGTTGAGCTGTTTAAGTGGCGCCAGATTAACCAGCGCAACTTAACTCAGCCTTAATGGCTCACTGACACCAACGCTTTTAGTACTTATGGTCGTTGAGCAGGTCCTGCACGCTGGACGACGGCCAGCGCTTGTAGAACTTCAACAGCTCGGCGGCGCGGTTGGTAAAGATGCCATCGACGCCGGCCTTCATGACCTTCTCGAAGTCCACCGGCTCATCCACGGTATACACATGCACCAGCAGGCCCTTGTCGTGGGTCAGCTTGTTCATTTCCGGCTTCACCAGGTCGGTGTAGCTCTGGTCGCCGTGGTCGGTCAGCTCAGCCGACGGGCCGGTTCCGATGGCGCCGAGGCTTTTGGCCTCATCGACCCACTTTTCGAATTCGGCGGCGTCTTTGGGCTCTTGCTTGGCGTAGTAGGCGGCCTTGGTGGCTTCGCCAGACTCGGCGAAGGTCACTTTGGATTTGGGCTCGATGCTGCCTTCACCCACCCACAACAGCAGGATTTTCGGGGTGTTGGGCATTTCTTTCTGCAGCTCTTTGAGGCTGGCGGTTTCGAAGGTTTGCAGCACCACGCGGCCCTTGCCTTGGCCGACACCGGTGTTGCTTTTGCCCAGCTTGGAGCCGGCGGAGCTCAGCCAGCCTTTGTCGAGCAGCTTGTTTTTCAGGTCGGCTTCGATACCGGGGAACTGCTTGGGCTCCTTGGTCTCGATGTACAGGCCGGGTTTGTGCGAGGGGTTGCCTTCGGCGATCTTGATGATGTCGTCCAGGCTCAGGATTTTCAGGCCAACGAAACCAGGGCGCGCGCGGTCCGGGTAGGCGGCGTTGAACCAGCTGCCGGCGTCGAGGGTTTGCAGTTCTTTCCAGGTGAACTCGTTGGCAGGCGCGTCTTTGCGCTCGGGGAACTTGGTGGCAACGTCGGTGGTGCGCTGCAGGTTGTTGTCGTGCAGGGCGAACAGTACGCCGTCCTTGCTGCGTTGCAAGTCCAGTTCCAGGTAGTCGGCACCCAGGTCGCGTGCAACCTTGTAGGCAGCGGCGGTGGATTCAGGTGCGTCGTAGGACGCGCCACGGTGAGCGATCACGGCAGGATAGGGGATGCCTTCGTTTGTCGCCAATTCGGCCGGGCTGACCGGTTCGGCAGCCTGTGCGTGGCCAAGGCCGAGCATCAACGCCAGCAGCAAGGCGCTTTTGGAAAACGTGACAGGCATATGCGAAGTCCTTTCGTGGAGGTAACTTTGAGAAGGTGTCCTTTTTAACAATTGATTGCGAACGGCGCTATCACCAAACCGACATTAACGTGCGGACCGGCCAATTTTGTCGACTTTTTTGCAGGGCGTTGCAGTATTCTTACGGGTAGCTGCCCCGTCAGAGGGCGGTAATTTCTGCCACGCGTGTAAACCATCTTTCCAGTCCCTGTGGGACTTTTCAGTGAGGTTTACCATGCGCATCACTTCCGAGCTTATCTGCCAGGCCGCCGACCAACTCCAGGGATTTGTCGGCCTCAACCGCAAGACCGGCCAGTACATCGTACGATTCAGCGAAGACTCATTCGGCATGGACGTGGCCGATGACGGCATCATCCCCACGGCCGAGTTCGTCTGGCTGCCGGCCGCCGACCACACCATGACCCTGTGCCGAGCCCGCCTGCAGTTGTTGCTCGACCAGAATATCGACGACCGCATCAACATCACCGAGCCGCTACGCGTGTATATGCGCCGGGTAGAGATCCCGCAGATCAGCGCGTTGCGTAGTTTGGTGAGCTGAGCGTCCGCGATTTTGCTAACGATGACGAGCAAATGTGGGAGCTGGCTTGCCTGCGATAGTATCAATGCGGTTTCACTGCATCACCGAAGTGTCTGCATCGCAGGCAAACCAGCTCCCACCGGGTTCGGTGATTCAAGTGGAGAAGGTGTAGGCCCGCTCTACCTTGCATACCCGTGTGTGAAACGCCTCATACCAGGTGGCCCGCCCTTGCTCGCGCACCTGCCGATGCTCGGCCTGCTGTTTCCAGGCCAGTATCGCCGCCTCACTGGCCCAGTAGGACACGGTGATCCCTAGTCCATCCTCCCGCGCCGATTCCACCCCAAGGAACCCCGGTTGTTGCCTGGCCAGTTCCAGCATGCGTGTGGCGGCCTCGCCATAACCCAGGTCGGCGCCGGTGCGCAGCGAGCTGAAAATCACCGCGTAATAAGGTGGGGCGGGTGTCTTGGCGATCATACCGATACCTCCTGGCAGGCCTTGAGCAGCGCAATCGCCAGCGGCGGCGTGATGCCCTTGAGTGCGGCGCGTTCGGGCTGGAACAGGGTGGCGACGAAGAACGGGTGGTCGAGCAGTTCCACCGCGCGCAGATCGCCCGCCGAATCGTGGCCGGTGGGAATCAGGTTGGCGTCCAGCAGGGCGTCGGCAAAGGCGGGGTTGATGCCGTAGCGGCAACGGTAACCCTCGTGGATGTCCAGGCGGCTGTAGGCCTGCGCAATGCGCGTGTACGGGGCCAGGCGTACGGTGTTGCTCACCTCCACCAGGGAGCAGTCCAGCGGCGTGATGACGGCGCGTTCAGCATCCGGCATTAATTCGCCGTGCTGGGCATCGGCCCATCCGAGCACATGGCGGGCATATTCCAGCACGGCATGTTGAAAACCGCCGCAGGTACCGAGGAAAGGGCGACCTTGTTCGCGGGCAAAACGTATCGCCCGTAAGGCGCCGTCGACATCGCGATAGGGGCTGCCGGGCACGCACCAGAAACCGTCGAAGTCGCTCAGGGCAGAAGTGGAGGTGAGGGTGTCGGTGGCCAGCCATTGCACTTGGACGTTCAGGCCCAGAACGTCGGCGGCCTGTTGCAGGGCCATGGGAATGGCCTGGTGGGCGGTCACATCGGGGTTGTAATCACCGATCAGGGCAAGGTGCAGCGCGGGGGTTGGCATCATGTACGTCCATGACTTGTGGTGGGGTGATACCCACTATAGATTGGCGCTCACGCAATCAATATTGGCGTTTGCCCATATGTTCAATGCAGTCACGCACTATCAAATCGACTACGCCGACCTGTCGTTGATCCTGGCCCTGGTGCGCGGCGGTACCCTGGCGCGGGCGGCGGCGCTGCTGCGGGTCGATGTATCCACGGTGTTCCGTGCGGTGCGGCGGCTGGAGGCGGCGCTGGGCCAGACCCTGTTTGAAAAAAGCCGTGCCGGTTATTTGCCCACCAGCCTGGCGAGCAACCTGGCCCAACAGGCCGAGCGTGCCGAGCAGGCGCTGGAGGCGGCGCGTATTGGCGTGGAGCAGGGCGGTGAAGTGATCAGCGGTACCGTGCGCCTGACCTGCACCGACTCGGTGTTGCAAGGTTTGCTGTTGCCGGCCCTCGCGCAGTTCATGCCGGCCTACCCGGCGTTGACCCTGGAACTGAGCACCTCCAATGACTTCGCCAACCTCAGCCGCCGCGATGCGGATATCGCCCTGCGCCTGACCAAGACGCCGCCAGCGCATCTTGTCGGACGTTGCCTGGGTGCGGTGACCTACCAGGTGTGTGCCAGTGCCGACTATGCGCGCCTGCACCCAGACCATGAGTGGGCCGACCTGGCCTGGATCGCGCCGGACGATTTTTTACCCGATCACCCCACCGTCATCTGGCGCCGTGAGCATTTGCCGGGCGTGCGTCCCCGTTATCGGTGCAACAGCATGCAGTCGGTGACCGAATTAGTGCGCGCGGGGTTGGGCGTGGCGGCGCTGCCGGAGTTTCTGATGGGCGATGGCCTGCAACCGCTGGGCCCTGCGCTGGCAGGGCACGATACGGCGCTGTGGTTGTTGACGCGGCCTGATTGCCGGGCGTTACGCTCGGTGGTGACGCTATTTGATGAACTGGGGCGGCATGTGCGCTGGCTGCGAAGTTAACCTGCAGACAGCCAGCGCCAATGGCTCAGCGATTGCCCCGCTCATTGGCAAACGCACTTACCGCTTGTACTGCTTCGCCGGTGCCTTCGCGAATCTGCAGGATCACCGTGCCGGCCTGGTTGGCCAGTTCCACACCCTGGGCGGCGCGGTCGCGGGTGGCGTCCATGCTGTCGATGGCTTGGCGGGTTTCGTCCTGGATCATGGCGATCATGCCGGAGATTTCGGCGGTGGAGCCGCTGGTGCGCGCCGCCAGTTGCCGCACTTCATCGGCCACCACGGCAAAGCCACGGCCCTGCTCGCCGGCGCGGGCGGCTTCAATGGCGGCGTTGAGGGCCAGCAGATTGGTCTGGTCGGCAATGCCGCGAATCGTATTGACGATGGCGGTGATCTGTTGCGAGCGTTCGCCGAGTTTGGCGATCAGTTTCGAAGAGGTATCGATATCCACGGCAATTTCGCGCATGCCGCTGGCGGTTTTCTGAATCACCTCGGCGCCTTTTTCCGCCATCTCCTGGGTGTTCAACGACAGGTGGTAAGCCTGGGCGGCGCTCTGTGCGTCAGCGGCATGCTGTAGCACGCGGGCGGTGACGTCCGAGGCGAACTTCACCACTTTGCACAGGCGCCCGCTGGCGTCGTACACCGGGTTGTAGTTGGCTTCCAGCCACACGACCTGGCCGTGTTTGTCCACCCGCTCGAACTGGCCATTGAACAGCTCGCCCTGGTTCAAGCGCTTCCAGAACTCGCTGTAGGCCGCACTGTTGGCCAGCTCGGGCGTGCAAAACAGGCGGTGATGCTTGCCCTGGATCTGCGCCAGGCTGTAGCCCATGCGCTGCAGGAAATTGCCGTTGGCGGTGATGATGGTGCCGTCGAGGTTGAACTCGATCATCGCCATGGCGCGGTCGATGGCTTCGAGCTTGGCGTTGGCTTCGCTTTCGGCTTGCAGGCGCGGGGTGACGTCCATGGCGTACTTCACCACTTTGATCACATTCCCCGCCTCATCCCGTACCGGGTTATAGCTGGCTTCCAGCCACACCGAGGCGCCGTTGGCGCCTACTCGTTCAAAGGTGCCCGACTGGAATTGGCCGTTGCGCAGGTGCGTCCACAGCTGGTTGTAGTCCGCGCTGCGGGCGAACGCCGGGGTACAGAACATCCGATGGGGCTGGCCCAGGATCTGTTCGGCGCGGTAGCCCATGGTCTTGATGAAGTTGTCATTGGCGCGCAGCACGGTGCCTTGCAGGTCGAATTCGATCACGGCCATGGAGCGCTCGATGGCGTCCAGCAGGCTGGTCTGTTGGGCAAGGCTGTGTTGCAGGGTACTGATGGTTTTCTTGTGAGCGTTGAATAGCATGGTGGAGGGCTCGGGCATGCAAGCGTATGCGGGGTCCATGTATTTGCGCCTGACCCCGTAGGGCCCCTGGCCTTACGGTTGACTTGCTCATTGCCAGCTTCCTGATGCTGACAGAGGGGGTAGAACAACGGTGTCAGAGTGATCAACCGACCTGGAAGTTCGCCCGTCAGGCAGGACTATTTTGACCAGGCGACCAATGGCGGCATTATGCTACTGCGGCAGGCCGGCGAATGAAGTTTCAGACGAGGTGTCATCAGACAACTCAGGCCGGATGGGCGGCCACGCAACGGGCGGAATTCGCCAAAACGCTCTGCAATAACGCGCCTTAGTATGAGGGCGGAGTGCTGACTTCGTAGCCGGCCAGGAACAGGTCGATGGCTGATTCGATAACACCTGCCTGGGCGGCAGGGTCGAGGGTGGGCTGGCCGAGGGTAATCTGCGGCCAGAATGCAAAGGCCTTGAGCAGGCTTTGGATCTGGTGGGCGGCGAACCCCGGGTCGGTGCAGGTGAGGCGGCCGTCTTCCTGGGCGGCGCGCACCCATTGGGTAAAGCCTTCTTCTCGTGCGCTGAGGCGGTTGACCATGTCTTGAGCGCGTTCCGGCGAATGAATGGTGGCAGCAATGGCTACGCGTGCCAGGTCGAGGAAGTTGGCGTCCGACATCATCTGCATTTTCGCTTCCAGCAACGTGCGCAGTTGGTCGCGCAGCGGGCGGTCGCTCGTATAGATCACGTCCAGCTGGGCAACGCTGCTGGCCCATAGTTGGTGGAGGATCTCGGCGAAAAGTTCTTCCTTGCTGGGGAAATGGTTGTACACCGTGCGCTTGGAAACGCCAGCAGTGGCGGCGATTTTGTCCATGCTGGTGACCTCGAAGCCGTTCTCGCGAAATTCGGCAATCGCCGCAGCCACGATGGCTTCGCGTTTACGCTCGGTGAGGCGTTTGGGGGCAGTCATGGAAGGCATTCGACTCAACAATGAAATTACACCGGGCAGTTTACTTGCTCCGGATTTTGTTGCAATCTAGAAACTACACTGTGCAGTGTAATACTTGAGCGGACCGCCGGAGTCACATCGTCATGGCCACTATTTCAACCCGTCTCGACCCGGCGCCCTCGGCGCCCAAGCCTGCCGAGCAGGGCCTGGGGCACTTCAGCAACGACACTCCGGTGCAGCACGGTGGCTTGGGCAAGACCCTGCGCATTTTCTGGAACATGCTATTCAACAAGCCGCGCACGACACGGCCGGTGGGGCAGATTCCGGTACAGCCACTGACCCGCGAGCAGTTATTGGCCGCCCCTGATCACAGCGTGTATCGCCTCGGCCATTCAACCGTGCTGCTGAAACTGCGTGGTAAATTCTGGGTCACCGACCCGGTGTTTGCCGAACGCGCCTCGCCGTTCAGTTGGGCCGGCCCCAAGCGTTTTCATCAGCCGCCCATCAGTCTTGATGAGCTGCCAGCGCTGGAAGCGGTGATCCTTTCCCATAATCATTACGACCATCTCGACCGTAAAGCGGTGGTCCAATTGGCCGAAAAGACCCGCTACTTCCTGGCGCCCCTGGGCGTGGGTGACACGCTGGTCAAATGGGGCGTAGACGCCAGCAAAGTGCGCCAGCTGGAGTGGTGGCAGGGCATCGAAGTCGATGGCGTTCGTTTTGTCTGCACGCCGGCTCAGCACTTTTCAGGGCGCGGCCTGTTTGATGGCAACCAGACCCTGTGGTGCTCATGGGTAATGATCGACGCTACGCGACGTATATTTTTCAGTGGCGATACTGGCTATTTCGACGGTTTCAAACGCATCGGCGAGCAGTACGGGCCGTTTGACCTGACCCTGATGGAAACCGGCGCTTACAATGTCGATTGGCCCCATGTGCACATGCAGCCGGAGCAAACGCTGCAGGCGCATATCGACCTGAAAGGGCGCTGGCTGCTGCCGATTCACAATGGCACCTTCGATCTGGCCTTCCACGCCTGGCACGAACCGTTCGACCGCATCATGGCCCTGGCCTGGGAGCGCAATATCTCGATCACTACCCCGGGAATGGGCCAGGCGTTCCGCCTGAACCAGCCCGAGCGCGGGCAGGCCTGGTGGCTGGAAGTGGAGCCTCAACCGGTCAACGAACACGCAGCAAGCTGAGCCGATGGCCCGCTTGGAAAAGAGTTTTTCAGCGAATTTCTGCTCTGCGACAAAGGTCAAATGAGAATGCGATGATCCCGCGGGAATTTTATTTCCGGGAGGATGTTTCGATGGACAGCCACTGTAAGAAGCTTTGGAAAATAGGGGTGCCTTGTGCCCCAGCCCAACCGCTACCCCCGCCAATGAACGCCGCCGACGTACCCGCTTCACCCCCCCATGCTGCACCCACCTCTATTGTCTTTGGCACCGAACAGGCTGCGGGCGCCATGCTCATCCCAGGGTATAACGCCCTGGCGCCCCATCTACGGCCGGTGCGTGACCCCGCGCTATCACTTGTCGCCCTCAGCGGCGAGGACCCTACCGAACCGGTGATGGTAGAGGTACCGCTCGTGTTGAATAACACCACGTTCACCGCCACGCGGGCGTTGACGGGCTATCGGGTCGGGTATGTCGAGCGCTATGTGCAGGGCAATCACGTTGAACGGGTCGAACACAGTGAGGCCTTGCACCGAGTCTTCGACACCCTGCGCAGGGCCGGTGTCCAATGGGTAGCGGTGGACATGCAGCGCAGCGGCGACAATCAGCAGGCCTGTCGTGAAATCGATGAGCGGGTGGCAGGCCTTCGCCTGGATGCCTTGGTGTCGGAGGATCCAGAAGCCGCCTTTCATAACGCCTCGAAAAGCGGATACCCCACGGTGTGTGAAACCCTGGAGGATGGCTCCAGAGTCTGGTTTTACGGTGCACGCTGGGCAGGTGATCGTTTGGCGGCACTGGTACGCGCTTACCGCCAGCTACGGCCATAGACGTTATTGAAGACTACGTCGGGCTGGGAAGAGTAGGACGCAGCAGCAGGATTCGCCCGAAATAGTGATGGGGTGTCGGCTCTTAGACTGGTGCGGTGTTATCGACCGATAACGCTCACATCCAGTTAGACAGAGGGGAATTTCATGATCGGACCAGTTTCGGTAAGTGGATGGGCGACAGGCCTGCTTCAGGAACTTGCAAACCCTGTGCAAGGTTTCAAGAGTGCCTGCCAGATGTCATTGGAGATGGGCCAAGGTGGCGGCGTTACCTCAGAGTCACTGTTGAGGGACTCGCTCAAGCAGATTGCCAATATTGATCGTGGGCTACAGGGCGGCAATGCGTTTTTGGAAACCAACCCGGATGCTATGAGGGAGGCGAAGGCCCGCGACCAGGAACGTGCCAATGGCCGCGTACTCAAGCACTTGCATGGCGTGCCGATAGCGCTGAAGGATGTCTTCGAAACCAACGACCGCATGCAGACCAGTGCAGGTTCGAAGGCCTTGGTGGGCGCGCCGGCCACTAAAACCGCCAAGGTTGTCGACAATTTGTTGAAGCACGGGGTGGTGATTGTGGGGAAAACCAATATGAGTGAGCTGTCCAACTTTCGGTCACTATTACCTGTGGATGGCTGGAGCTCCCGAGGTGGCCAGACGCTGAACCCTCATCGACTCGGAGGGCCGGTGGCTGGGTCGAGTTCAGGTTCGGCAGTGGCGGTCGCCCAAGGGCATGTGCCTGTGGCACTGGGGTTGGAAACCAACGGATCGATCATCAGCCCCGCCGCCTACAACGGTGTGTTTGGCCTGAAAACAACGACGGGCCTGGTCAGTACCGAAGGCGTCATGACCAGCACTCGCATGGACGCGGTGGGGACTTTTACCCGCAATATCTGTGATGCGGCCGAAGCGCTTAACGCAATGACCGAGACCACTGCCTACACCAAGGGCCTGCAGTCCGACGCCTTGAAGGACAAGCGAATTGGCTATACCCCTTTACCCGAGTTGTCCGCTGAGGAGGCCAAGGACCCGGCCAAGCGAGCAGACCGCAAGCATTATGAGGCGGCGCTCGACGTGATGAAGGCCCAAGGGGCGATTCTGGTGCCGATGGCGCGGTTGGATGCTGGCGTCCCCGAACAAACCTATGTCGATTATAACAACGCGCTTTTCTCGGAGGTCAAGCAAGCGCTGGAAGGCTACCTGGCTGGGCGAGAAGGTTTGCCGGTCAAATCACTCTCTGAGCTGATTGCTTTTATCAACCGCACCCAGAAACCTGGTGAGCCTGACCAGAAACTGCTGGAAATGATCAATGGGGTGCAGACCAACCAGGAAGATCGCGATGCGCTGTGGAAAGCCATTCTTCCTATATTTCAGAACACCATTGATGACCCCATGAAGGAGCACAAGCTCGACGCCATGGTGTCGAACTTCCAGTCCCACAATTATTTTTTCAGCGCTGCGGCCGGGTACCCAGGCATATCCGTTCCGTCAGGCATGGATGAAGACGGCATGCCCACGGCACTTTACGTGTATGGCTCCGCCAACAGTGAAGCTACCTTGCTGTCAGTCGCCTATGGTTATGAACAAGCCTCACAGGCCATTCAAAAACCGGCTTTTCTCCCAGGTGCTCCCTTCACACCGACACCTGCCAGTACAGAGGACGCGGTTGAGACTACTGACACTTGAGTTTGAATCAGCCTCTGCAGACGGCTGCCTCGCAGAGGTTGTGCCAGGGTTCAATCGACCGCCACGGGTGCATTTGAAACTATTGAAGCGCCCGGAGAAACACCTGGGCTCTACGCACCATTGGGTTGAGGCGTTTGTGAGTCAATGGTTGCGGTGGTTGAACCCATCAACCGGGAGATGAGGCCTTGCGCAGAAGGTTGCGCTGCGGCGGTGTCAAGCCGCCGCGCACTCATCCCCCACCCCGGTGCGAACCCCGGGAAAAATACCAGCCCTTCGGCCTCCAGGCGAAACGCCAGGATCAAACGAGTTTCATCGTCCACGTCGCCGTGGCCTTCCAGTTTCTCAATTGCTTGCACCGCCACGCCAGCCTGGCGAGCCAGCTCTTCGCGGCTCCAGCCCAGCATCACGCGCGCCTGCGCGCAGTGTTTGGCGGTGAATTGATGCAAGACGATCTGTTGTTCTACGAAAGAACTCATTGCCAGAGAGGACATGGGGTTTCTCCAGGTTCGACAGGGGAGGCGCAACTATACTGTGTTTTTGTACAGTTGTTTCTACCGCTCATCCATTGGCGTTGCAACCCCTCATGATTCCAGCCCCGGCGCCTCGCGAATAATCAGGTGATCCAGGTTTTCGATCCTGGCGCTGAATACCCCGAACGTCTGCTCGGGTTTTTTCTGGCTGGGCACCTGCACAAGCTGCGGCGTGACCCCGTAGAAAAAGCAATACAGCGGCCGTTCGCTGCTGGCTGCCGCCTTGATCTGTTCCAGGAATGCCGTGCGCTTGCGGTAGTTTTCGATAAGCTTTTTGCTCAGGTAGACATTTACCGAATAGGGCTTCTTGTCGAGCCACACCTTCTTTTCGAAGTCGATGCGAAAGCTGCTGGTGTAGTCCTTGATGGTCTTGATCTTGCCCCAGTAAATCAAACCCTGGTTGTCTTGCAGGTATTCGATCTTCTTGAAGAATGCCCAGTAGGTCGCCGTGTGCTCACCGATCTTCAAGGGCATGGCCTTGAGCTTGTCCTTGTCATCGATGTTGGACACGTAGCACTCCACCGGGTGTGCGAATACGCTGGTTTTGTCCGGGATCGAGTCATTGCTGCCAGAAGAGGTGGTAGCGCGGTTTGCGGGCACTTTCGTCGGCTCCTGCAGGACGCTCCCAGCGGTGCCGACTACCGGCGTCCTAGGCTCGTACAGTCGCCGTGTCAGCACAAATTCTGATGGGAAATTTTCCTCACGCTCGTCGTCATTTTCACCCGTCGCAGGTTTATGGCTGCCGGCATAGCGGCAGCCGTCGATATGCCGCGTGCCGGGTTTGTTCTTGAAGTGCGGCGTGCGCTGGTAGTTGACGTTCTTGGCGTTGAAGGTACTCAACGCATTGGCGCTATCGAACGCCGCACGGCAGGCGTCGTTGGGGCACAGGAAGCTGTCTTTGTCGGAATCGAAGGCGGTAGTTTCATCGAAATTCAGATCTCGCACGTCGTAGATTGACAGCTTGTCGTCGAGACTCAGGCTGTAGGCCGTGTCGAATTTCATGGGGCTCGGGTCCGTCAGAGGTTTGGCTATTAATAGCCGGATCTTGCGTAAATATCAGCAAGAACCTGCCACGCGTCGCCCGCTCAAGAAACACAGGGTGCCACCCATGGCCGTGAGTGCGGCCAGGGCAAAGAACATGCTGGTGGGCGCCGCATTGATCAGCAGATAGCCACAAATCACCGGGCTCATGGCCCCGCCAAACGCGGCCAGGTTCTGTGCGCCGTAATAACTGCCGCGTAGTGCATCCGGCGCGATGGTGTCGATAAACAGAAACTCCGAGGGGTAGATGATCATCTCGCCCAGGGTGAACACGAACATTGCCAGGCACCAGGTCAGCAGACTGTGCGCCTGGCTGAAGCCGACCAACCCGGCAATAAACAGCAGGGTGCCCAGCACGATCCAATGGCGCAGTTGCTCGCGCTTGAGAAATCGGCCGATTTGGTACTGCATCAAAATCACGGTGATGGCGTTGCAGGCGAGCACCGCAGACAGAATTTTCAGTGCCTGGTCGGGTGTGTAGGCCACCAGCAAAAACTGCGACAGATAAAGGGTGTAGCGCCCATGGACGATGGTGCTCAACAGGCTGCCGCTGGTGAAGAGGATCAGCGTGCGGTCGCTGCGCAAGATGCGCAGGATGCTGAGGAAACTCTGAGGCTTATGACTGTCGTCGCGCTGGGTCGGCGCAATGCCGATCATCAGGAACAAGCTGCCAAAGGCAATGGCGCTGGCGATCAAAAACGGTGCCCACGGCAATTGGCCGGCAATCACTACGCCCAACATCGGGCCCGTGGCATAGCCGACATTGGTCAGGGTGTAGCGCAGGGAAAACACCTTGGCGCGCTCACCCACCGGCAGGTTTTCGCTGATGATCGCCTTGGAGCCGATCAGGAACAGCGCCGACGCGGCTTCAGTCACAACAAGGGTCAGCGTGGTGAGGTAGAGGTTGCTGGCAAAGGTCAGCAAAAAAAAACCGATGGAGCTGGAGAGCATGGCCAGGATCAACAGCTTGCGCTTTTCCAGACGGTCGATGATGTAGCCGCCGTACAAACCCAGGAGCGTGGCGATGAACACGGCAACCCCCATTAGCAGGCCGATGTCCTGCTGGTTGAGGCCCAGGCGTGTGCTCAGCCAGAGGGCCAGCAACGGGCTGGTCATGGCACGGCTGACCACGATGGTCACCGAGCAGATCATCAGGCGACGGATTACAAGGGAGTAGGTGGTCACGGTGGGGTGGGCTCCTTGTGATTCTTACCTACACGACTCAGATCACCAGCGAACGCAGATTGAGTGTGGGAGCTGGCTTGCCTGCGATAGCGGAGTAACGGCCAACATTGTTTTAGCTGACCCACCGTTATCGCAGGCAAGCCAGCTCCCACATTCGATGGCGTTATTGGCCAGAGTTGATGGTGATTTTTTCTACCGCACCTTGTTCCAGATCCCACTTCTTCAGGATCTTGCCGTAGGTCCCATCATCAATCATGCCCTGCAACGCGTCACTGATCGCCATGACCAACTCGGTATTGCTCTTCTCAATCCCAAGCCCGGTGAATTGCTTGGAAATCGCCAGCCCCACCGGCTTGTATTTGCCCTTGTCCAGCGACATCAAATAAGGAATGGTCTCGCTGCCCTGCATCGCCGCATCCAGGCGGTTCTGCTGCAACTGCGCCCGCGCATCTGCCGAGCCTTCGGTGCCGATCACCACGATTGCCGGCTTACCCGCCGCTTCGCAGTTTGCCTTGCTCCAGGCGGTAATTTCAGACGGCCAGGTGGTGCGGCGGCTGGTGCCGACTTTTTTACCGCACAGGTCGGTCAATTCCTTGATCTCTTCGCGCTTGGCCAAAGTGTAGAGCTGCGGGCCGCTGGTGAAGTAGTCGATGAAGGTCACGGCTTTCTGGCGCTCGGCGGTATCGGTCATGCCCGACAGCACGATGTCCACGCGCTTGGTGGTCAGGCCGCTGAGCATCTGTTCGAAGCCGGTTTCCTGCCATTTGATCTTCACGCCCAGTCGCTCGGCCAGGGCGTTGCCCAGGTCGAAATCGAAACCGGTGAGTTTGTTGGTGGCCGGGTCCTTGAAGTCCATCGGCGGGTAGTTCGGCACGATGGCCGCGCTGATCTCACCCTTGTCCTTGATGGCTTGCGGCAAGGCCGCGAATACACACGAGGAGGCCATCAGGCCTGCAAGCAAGGTAGGGATAAATATCTTCTTCATAGGGGCGTTCTCGTTAGTTTTTTAGTTAAGTGCGAACGGCAGAAATAAAGCTTTGGGTACGCGGGTTTTGTGGGCTTATTAGAATGTCTTCCGGGCTGCCGGCTTCCACAATCTGGCCGGCGTCCATAAACACCATGCGGTTGGACACTTCGCGAGCGAAGCCCAATTCATGGGTGACCACGATCATGGTCATGCCGGTGGTGGCCAAATCGCGCATCACCGACAGCACTTCGCCTACCAGCTCCGGGTCGAGGGCTGAGGTGGGTTCGTCAAACAGCATCAACTTGGGGCGCATCGCCAAGGCCCGGGCAATTGCCACACGTTGTTGCTGGCCGCCGGACAACTCCACCGGGTAGGCATTGCGCTTGTCCGCCAGGCCAACGCGGGCCAGCAGTTCCAGCGCATCTTCGATGGCTTCCTTGGGCGAGCGCTTGAGCACCTGGCACGGGCCCTCGATGATGTTTTGCAACACAGTCATGTGTGGGAACAAATTGAACCGCTGGAACACCATGCCGGTGGCCAGGCGCTGGCGGGCGATCTGCGCTTCGTTCATCTCGTGCAGCTTGTTGCCGACCACTCGATAACCAACCAATTCGCCATCGACCCACAGGCCGCCCTTGTCGATCTTTTCCAGCTGATTGACGCAACGCAGCAGGGTACTTTTGCCCGAGCCGGACGGGCCGATGATGCACATTACTTCGCCTTGCTCGACCTCGATATTGATGTCACGCAAGGCGTGATACTGGTCGTAATACTTGTTCAGGTTGACAGCCTTGACGATGCTTCTCATGGGGCAAATCTCCTCAACCCAGGCTTACGAACGCTTGCCGGCGCCGCGGGCAAAACGACGCTCGAGGCGGCTTTGACCAAATGAAAGAACAGTCACCACCGCCAGGTACCAGATGCCCGCCACAATCAGCAGCTCCATCACCCGGGCGTTGGCGTAGTAGATGTTTTGCGCGTTGTGCAGCAGTTCCGAGTACTGGATCACACTGGCCAGGCTGGTCATTTTCACCATGCTGATGAACTCGTTGCCTACGGGCGGGATGATCACGCGCATCGCCTGCGGCAGAATGATCCTGCGCAGCGCCTGCAGGCTCGGCATGCCGATGGACTTGGCCGCCTCGTATTGGCCGGTGTCCACCGACAGCAAGCCGGCACGCACCACTTCAGCGGTGTAGGCGCCCTGGTTGATGCTCAAGCCGAGCAGGGCGGCCACGAATGGCGTCATCAGGTCCACGGTGTCGATGCTGAACAGGCCCGGAATCGTGATCACCGGGAAGATCAACGCCAGGTTGAACCACAGCAGCAGCTGCAAAATCAGCGGTGTACCGCGAAACAACCAGGTATAGGTGATGGCCACGTAACGCAGGATCGGGTTGGCCGACATGCGCATGATCGCCGTGATCACTCCGATCACTACGCCCAATGCCATCGCCAGGATCGACATGACGATGGTGTTCACCAGGCCCCAGAGGATGGCTTGCGACGTAAGGAACTGGCCAATGTAGGACCATTCGATCTGGCCATTGGCAAACGCGCGCAACAGCGCCGCCAACGCAATCACGATCAGGGTGGCAAAAAACATCCGCCCGTAATAGCGCCGCGGCACATGCTCGTACTGGGTGATATCGAACTGGTTTTCGGACAACTTGCGCTCGGCTTCCAAGCGCTCGGCCGGGGTTTGGTTCATGCTGCTACTCCAAAATTTATTCTTGATGCGTGATCGTTCCCACGCTCCGCGTGGGAACGCCGCCTCGGACGTCCGCGTCCCGCCGTTGGCGCGTAACGTGACGACGCGGAGCGTCACGGGATGCATTCCCACGCAGTGCGTGGGAACGATCGTCACCGGCTTAAATCCGAAATCCTTGATAACTTTCAGTCCACTTTTGCTGAGCCGCCAACGCCATCTTCAACCGTCCAATCTGCTCCTTCACCCGCTCCGGCGCCGTCCCACCCCACCCACTGCGCGCCGCAATCGCCGCCTCCAGGGTCAGGCAGTCGCGCACGTCCGGGGTGAGTCGCCCATCCACCTCGGCCAACATCGCCGGTGAGGCTTGCCACAACTCAATCTCATGCTGCTCACAGGCCTGCACCAGCGCGCCGGTAATCTCATGGGCCTCCTTGAACGGCACACCACGGGTGGCCAACCAGTCCGCCACCTCAGTCGCCAAGGTAAAGCCCATTGGTGCCTGGCGCCGCAACTCCTCTACCTGCACCTTCATGGTCGCCACCATCCCGGCCATCGCCGGCAACACCAGCAGCAAGGTGTCCACGCTATCCAACACGCTGTGCTTGTCTTCACTCAAGTCACGGTTGTAGGACAGCGGCAACGACTTGAGCGTCGACATCAGCCCGGTCAGGTTGCCGATCAAACGCCCGGCCTTGCCCCGCGCCAATTCGGCAATGTCCGGGTTCTTTTTCTGCGGCATGATTGAACTGCCGGTGGCGTAGGCATCGTCTAGCACTACCCAGCGAAACTGGCGCGACGACCACAGGCAAAACTCCTCCGACAGCCGCGAAATATTCACCCCGAGCATGCCGGCCACAAACAGGAACTCCGCCACATGGTCACGGCTGGCGACAGCGTCGATGGAGTTTTCGCATGGCCCGGTGTAGCCCATTTCCCTGGCCGAGTGCTCTGGCTGACGCGCTATCGCCGAACCTGCCATGGCGGCCGCGCCCAACGGCGACAGGGCCGTACGCGCATCCCAATCCACCAGGCGCTGCACATCGCGCAGCATCGACTGCGCGTGGGCCAGCAAGTGATGGGCAAACACAATGGGTTGCGCCTGCTGCAAATGGGTGAAGCCCGGGCAGATGCTCTGCACATGTTGCTCGGCCTGTTCAACCAACGCCTGCTGCAGGCCCAACACCTCAGTGGCGATGGTGCGTGCATGGTCACGCAGAAACAGGCGCAGATCATTGGCCGTCTGGTCATTGCGCGAGCGTCCGGCACGCAACTTGCCGCCCAGGGCACCGAGGCGCTCGGTCAATACGCGTTCGATAAAGGTGTGCACGTCCTCGTCATCCAGGGTGGGATGCAGGCGACCGGCGGCGAAATCCTCACCGATACGGTCCAGGGCTTCGAGGGTGCGCAGGGTTTCCGACTCATCCAGCAAACCGGCGCGCTGCAACTCACGGGCATGGGCGCGGGAGCCGGCCAGGTCGTAGGGCGTCAGGCGAAAATAGCGCTCAGGGCAACGCGACAACGCGGCCAACGCCGCAGACGGACCGGTCTTGAAACGAGCGCCCCAAAGGCGGTCGGTGGGCTGGGACATGGGTATTCCTCACGCTTGTTTTAAGAAGAGTCGGAGGCAGTTTCAACAGAAGTTTATCGGTGTAGAACCGGCATCTGACGCGCCGTATTCAAGGTTGCCAAGGGCGGATGTTTATGTTCATTATCGCCGCCTGGCTATGTTCAAGGATTGGGTTCAAGCCTGTTGAATATGGCACTCGAGGTCAACGCGCATTATGGAAACCCCACTTTCCACTTCTGGAAACCTGCCGCCAAAACCCGGCACACGAGCACCGCTGCAACTGAGTGGGCTGGACTTCAAATTGCTGCGGGTATTTATGGCCGTGGTCGAAGCCGGCGGCTTCAGTGCTGCGCAAAACGAGCTGAACGTGGGCCTGGCGGCCATCAGCAAACAGATCTCCGACCTGGAGATTCGCATCGGCATGCGCCTGTGCACACGGGGCCGCGAAGGGTTCGGGCTGACCGAAGAAGGCAAGTTGGTGTATCAAGCATCCATCGAGTTATTTACCTCAGTGGACAGTTTTCGCGACAAACTTAGTTCGGCGCAAAACGAACTGATCGGCGACCTGAGTGTGGGCGTTATCGATAACACCGTCTCCGACGTTAACTCCCCGCTGATTACCGCCCTGGGCAACTTACATCGCCAATCGCCAAAAATAAGATTGCGCCTACATGCCTCGCAATTGGACGAAGTTGAGCGTGGAGTAGTGGAGGGGCGCCTAGTCGCCGGCATCGTCCCGGTGTACCAACGCCGTGAAGAATTCGACTACTTCCCGCTCTACGAAGAAAAGGCCCACGCCTACTGCGCCGTAGGGCATCCCTTGTTCACTGCGAGCGACATCACCCCCGATGCGCTTCGCCAATACGAAGTGGTGAACCATCGGTATGCGATCCATCGCGACAAGGCCAACTTCGTCAACCACGACAGCCAGTCCGCCTCGGCCTCACAAGTGGAAGCCGTCGCCATCCTGATCCTTACCGGCCGCTTCCTGGGCTTCCTGCCAGAACACTACGCCACGCCACTGGTAAGGGAAGGGCGCCTGCGCGCACTGTGCCCACAGCAGGTTCATTTAAGCACCGCGTTCAACCTGATCCTGCGCCACAACGCGCCACGGAGCCCGATGGTCAAAGCCTTCGCCACAGCCTTGGGCGTGGACGTCAAAGCTACGACATAGCTCTCCCGAGCTACGCAGATCAAATGTGGGAGCTGTCGAGCCCCAGCGAGGCTGCGATGGGATCGCCTCGGTCTCCCCGCCAACCCCACCTACCCGCATCACCGCTGCAACCGAGCTCGCTTTTTCTTCTTCGCATGAAAATGCCGAAAATGCGCATCCTGCGCCGCCGCCAACAACTCCCGATCCCCACGCGTATCGCCCCAGGCCCTGAGCCGATACTCCCCCAGGTCGCCATACACGGCCTCAAGCCGCAGCACCTTATTCTCACAACGGCAGTTATTCCCAGTGAGCTTGCCGGTCAACACCCCGTCGACCACCTCAAGCTCAGTCCCAATCAACTTGATCCCAAGCCGATCGGCAAACGGCTGCAACACCAACGCCGGCGACGCCGAGCACAGCGTCACCACCGCCCCCGAGCCCAACTCCTGCTCCACCGACAACACCCCCGCCGGGCGCATCAACCGCGCCCAATTGCGCTGGCAATACTCCTCGGCTTTCTGCTGCACCCACGTCTTCTCCACCCCAGTCATAAAGGTGCGAATCAACTGCGCCTTCAACTCATCCCGGCTGATCTGCCGCACCAAAAAACGTAGCCCCGGCACCGCCAGCTTGACCATCCGGCCATAAAACTCACCGGTGCCAAAGGCAAACTTGAGAAAGGGCACGAAACTGTCGTGGTGGGTGAGGGTGCCGTCGAAGTCAAAGACGGAAAGTACTTTGGCGTCTGCGGGGCCGGCTTCGAGCATGTCTGGGTTCACGGGTGGTCCTTATCAGGTAGGGCGGTTTCATAGCGTTGTGACTGGCGCTTGCCTGCCGGGGTTCAGGTTGACGGTTCAGCCTGGTCGCTGCGGGTCAGCCTCTGCGCTCTTTTGTGTGCGTGCGACGGTCCATGCGTTTATGGCGATACGAGTTTACTACCCCTGAGCCAGGAGTGGGGCTTCCGAGGTTCCGGCACGCTCATTCGAGAGCGAGTGCAGTTAGGTCTTACAAGTGTTTTGGCCGACTGATTGGAGTGTGGGTTAAATTTCCTACATACCACTCGCACCACTTAAAGCGAACTTTCCGATATTTCCTATTTGCTATTTTTCGTATGGTAAATGCCAAAAACAACAAGGCGTTAACCCTATGGCAAACCACGGCTACATGACCATCAGCGGCAAATCCCAAGGTCTGATTTCTGCAAAGTGTTCGACTCAAGACTCTATCGGCAACAAGTGGCAGGAGGGGCACTGCGACGAGATAATGGTGCTGTCCTTCCACCATAATATGGCCAACAGGGGCAACGTCAGGGCGTCGAGTCATGGGCCGATTGCCATTACCAAAAATATCGATAAATCGTCACCCTTGCTGGCGGTAGCGCTCTCCAACAGGGAAGAGCTCAACTGCGTCATCAATTTTTATCGGATCGCCCAATCGGGCTGGCATGAAAAATACTACAGCGTCGATATTCGAGGCTGCATCATCACCGACCTCACTGTCGACGTACCGCATTCTGTTTTGCATATTGATGCAGAGGCACAAGAGCATGTTGCGCTTAAATATCGTGAAATAATCTGGACTCATCATCAGGCGGGAACAAGTGGCTTCAGTACTTGGGAGACAGGCCGGTGAATAAAAAATATGAAAAACAGCAGCCCACATTTTACGATATCTGGGTGGTTAGTCAGGCTGCAGCGTATCTGACTAACCAAGCTTGTACCATCAGTGCTCGGAATATTAATGATGGGGTTGTTCGGTTACAGTTCAATCGGGAGGTGGCTTATTACGCGCGGAGTATTGTTAGGGATGTTGAGGAAGGCAGGAAAACAATTGATCAGGGGTTGAAGGAAATAAGGCGCGAACAAAAAAGCCTCATAAACCAATCCCTGGAGGTGGGGAGCAAAGGCATCGGGGTTATCGCGGGCGCACTTCAGTTTGCGACTGGGGCAGGAATTTGCTACGCCTCAGTCGGTACGCTGTGTTTGCTGGCGGGTATCCCGATCATGGCACACGGCGCTAATAATATTTATGAGAACGGTCGCAATTTAATGAATGATGTCTCAGATACAGCGGGACCAGTCAGGAGCGCATATCGCGCCGCAGCAACGTCATTTGGATATGGTGAGCGTGAAGGCGACCTAGCCTACGGTGGTACGGATATAGGATTGTCAATGTACAGTCTCGGTAGGCGTGTGATTAAACCTGACGCATGGCGATTGTTTAGATACATAAGATCGGATAAAGAACGGGCTTATAAAACTATGGGTGCCGCGCCGTTAGGGTTGGAAGCTTATACCGACTACGAGACCGGTAGGCAAATATATAAAAGGCTTAATGAATGATTGTGCTCTGGTCTGCGTTGTTTGTGATGGGTGGCATATGGTCCGCTTATGCTCTGAAAAGGAGGTTTTCTGGGTGTGATTTGAATCATATAAAGCTGTATTCTTGTGTGGTCTATAACGGCTATTTTGTGGTGTCCTATATTGAGGTTATTAAGTATGGCGAGTTTCCTTTTTTTGGGATTAGGACTGATTTTATTATTCAATATCCCATCATCGAGTGGATTGCCTTTTTCGGCATATTGGCTCACGGATTTGCACTTCCGATGAAGTGGAAGGTCAGGCGATGGTTCTGAACGAAAAAAGAGAGTGTAGGCTTGTCGGAGGCAGAGAGTACTCAGGCCTTAGGTTCGGCTTCGAGCATGTCTGGGTACACGGGTTGGCCTAGGTCCTATCTAATAGTATTAAGCATGCATCAGCTATGACAACAGGAGCCTACTCCCGTGCCAGTCCTCCGATCTTGGCGTAAAGCCTTTCGCTAAAAGCCTCCCGACCACTCGACCGATGACAACGCTGATGGCAATCGGGCACAAGGCTACAGCATTGGTGATGCGATCCGAACCCTTCTGGGCTAGGTGCTTGACGTGATGGACTTCAAGAAATAGCAAATTCCTTTTTTACCGACGAAAAAAAAGCCCTGAACATGCCAGGGCTTCCTTTAGTGCTTAGTCCGGATCAATCCCAGCTCAGCGCGCCGCCGGTCTGATACTCGATCACACGGGTCTCGAAGAAGTTCTTCTCTTTCTTCAAGTCCATGATCTCGCTCATCCACGGGAACGGGTTAGTCGTGCCTGGGTACTCTTCCTTCAAGCCGATC
>NZ_WJZD01000052.1:0-35115 GCF_021609665.1 Pseudomonas sp. PA-1-3F
GTGGGCTGGGAGATTTAAATAAGAGCAAATTTTAGTTCTTCCGCTAAACAAAAAAAGGCCCCAAAAAGGGGTAAGCCCAGTCAGTAAGGAAAGATGGGTAAGCGGGGGGGGGGGGCCTTCCCCCGGGGGGGCGGCGAGGCGCCCCAAAAAAGGCGGGGGGGTGCTCCCCCCCCCGGGGGGAAAAACCTCCCTCGCCACAATAAAGCTGTCGGCAATGGCATGAAGTTATTGGCCGTGATGATATGTGGTGTGTTGCTCAGCGCCTGCGCCATCGGCCCTGACTACAAACGCCCGGACGTCATCGAGCCGGTGCAGTTCAAGGAGGCCCAGGGCTGGCGCCAGGCCAACCCGAGCGACTCCCTGGCGCGCGGCGCCTGGTGGGAGCTGTACGGTGACCGACAACTCAATGACCTGGTGGTGCGCCTTAACACGTCCAACCAGACCGTCGCCCAGGCCGAGGCGCGTTTTCGCCAGGCACAGGCGCTGGTACGCAGCTCACGGGGGGCCTTTTACCCCAGCGTTGACCTGAGCGTCGGCAAGACCCGCGCCAGCCAGGGCACCGGCAGCAGCAGTGCCAGCCTCAGTAGTTCCAGCAGCGGTATCCGAGACACCCTCAACGCCCAGTTGGGCGTGAGTTGGGAAGCCGATATCTGGGGCAAGTTGCGCCGAGGCCTGGAGGCCAACGAAGCCAGCGCCGAGGCGAGCTCGGCCGACCTGGCCGCGATGCGCCTGAGCCAACAGTCCGAACTGGTGCAAAGCTACCTGCAACTGCGGGTCATGGACGAGCAGACGCGTTTGCTGCAAGCCACGCTGGACACGTACCAGCGCTCATTGAAAATGACCGGAAACCAATACCGTGCCGGTGTGGCTGGCAAGGATGCCATCGCCCAGGCGCAAACCCAGCTCAAGACCACTCAGGCCAGCCTGATTGATCTGATCTGGCAGCGTGCCCAATTGGAAAACGCCATCGCCGTACTGATCGGTGAAGCGCCAGCCAACTTCAACCTGGCGGTGAGCAAAGACATCCCGGCCCTGCCGCAGATACCGGTGAGCCTGCCGTCCCAGTTGCTGGAGCGTCGCCCCGATATCGCCTCGGCCGAGCGCTCGGTCATCGCCGCCAACGCCAATATTGGCGTGGCCAAGGCTGCCTATTACCCCGACCTGACCTTGAGCTTGGCGGGGGGCTACTCCAGCAGCACCTATGAAGATTGGATCAGCCTGCCAAACCGCTTCTGGTCGGTAGGGCCGAAACTGGCGATGACCCTGTTCGATGGCGGCCAACGCTCGGCGGAAGTCGACCGCACCGTGGCCAGCTATGACGAGACCGTGGCCAAATACCGCCAGACCGTACTGGACGGTTTCCGTGAGGTGGAAAACTACATGGTCCAGCTCAAGGTGCTCGCCGATGAGGCGGTGGTCAGCAATGAAGCACTGGAAGCCGCGCGTGAATCCTTGCGCTTGACCGAAAACCAGTACAAGGCCGGGTTGATTGCCTATCTGGATGTGGTCACGGTGCAGGCGACGGCATTGAGCAACGAGCGCACGGTATTGACCTTGCTGCAGTCGCGGCTGGTGGCCAGTGTGCAGTTGATCGCAGCATTGGGCGGAGGCTGGGATGGCCAGACCTCCCTGGCCGAAAAGGAGTAACCGGATACGCCGCGCATCCTGTGGGAGCAAGATCAAATGTGTGGGCTTGCCCCAATGCCAGTCAGTCAAGCACAGCACCCTGTGGGGAGCTGGCTTGCCTGCGAAAGCGTTAGTGCAGTAGCAGATGCGGTGACTGACACACCGCCTTCGCGGGCAAGCCCGCTCCCACAGTGGATCTGCGCAAGCCCCACACATTTTGACGTTGAAAACAGCCAGATAAAGCCAGCCGATTGACGCCAGAAATTGCGTGATGGCCAATGGATTAATTAATCACCTGTCTTGTATTCATACTCGCTACAATCGCCCGATTTGCCACCCGGCACGGGCTTTTGCGCCGGTCGCCTGCGAGACGTCCCATGCTGATCGGTAGCTATTCAACCTCCCTTGTCGTGATTTCCCTGTGCGTGGCCATCCTGGCGTCCTACACCGCCTTGGACCTGGCCGGGCGTATCGCGACCGCCAAGGGGCGTGCCGTTTACCTGTGGATCACGGGTGGCGCAGTGGCGATGGGCGTCGGCATCTGGTCCATGCACTTTATCGGGATGTTGGCCCTGCGCCTGCCGTTTGCCCTTGGGTTTGAGGTAGGCATTACCCTGTTCTCGCTGTTGATCGCGGTGCTTTCCAGTGGCTTCGCGTTATGGCTGGTCAGCCAGCCACGCTTGCCGGCCTGGCAACTGGCGTTTGGCGCACTGGTGATGGGGGCCGGTATCGCCAGCATGCATTACACCGGCATGGCCGCGATGCGCATGACGCCGGGCATCGACTACGACCCGGCCTTGTTCGGCGCTTCGTTGTTGATCGCGGTGGTGGCTTCCGGCGCCGCGCTGTGGATCGCCTTCAACCTGCGGCGCAACACACCTTATGTGCGTCTGGCTCGGGGCGGCGCAGCCGTGGTGATGGGCGTGGCCATCGTTGGGATGCACTACACCGGGATGGCTGCGGCGCGCTTTGCCGATGACAGCTTCTGCGGTGCCGCACTGACAGGCCTGAGCGGCAAGGGCCTGGATAACCTGGTCTTGGTCACTTCGCTGGCGGTATTGGTCATTGCGCTGTTGACGTCGGTGCTGGATGCGCGCCTGGAAGCGCGCACCGCCGTACTCGCCGATTCCCTGACCCTGGCCAACCAGGAACTCACCCACCTGGCCCTGCATGACATGCTCACCGGCCTGCCCAATCGCACCTTGCTGGCAGATCGCATACAACAAGGCATCCAGGCGGTGCACGAGCGGGGCGGTTGCTTTGCCTTGATGTTTATCGACCTGGATGGTTTCAAACCGGTCAACGATGCCTTTGGTCATCACCTGGGCGACCAGTTGCTGCGCGAAGTTGGCTTGCGCCTGCGCGAGGACTTGCGCAGCCAGGATACCTTGGCCCGCATCGGCGGCGATGAGTTCGTGTTGCTGGTGCAACTCACCCAGCCCGATGATGCGATGGGCTTGGCCGAGCGCCAGGTGGGCCTGATCAACCGCACGTTCACGGTGGCCGAGCATCAGTTGCAGATCTCGGCCAGCATCGGCATCGCCATGTTCCCGGGCAACGGTAGCAACCCCCAGGAGCTGCTGATGAACGCCGACGCGGCGATGTATCACGCCAAGGGCATGGGCAAGAATGGCTACAGCTTCTTCGATGTGTCGATGAACACCAACGCGCGCAAACAACTGCAATTGCTGCAGGACCTGCGCATTGCCCTTGAGCAGGGGCAATTTCGTTTGCATTACCAACCCAAGTTCGACGCCGTCAGCGGTCTTGCTGTGGGAGCCGAGGCGCTGTTGCGCTGGGAGCATCCGCATCAGGGCTTGCTGATGCCCGCTACGTTTATTGCACTGGCGGAGAAAACCGGGCTGATCATTCCCATCGGCGAATGGGTGCTCGATGAAGCTTGTCGCCAGATGAGTCAGTGGTACGCACAGGGTTATGAGCACTGGCGCATTGCCGTGAACCTCTCGGCGTTGCAGTTCTGCCACGCCGGGTTGGTCAACAGCGTAGCGGCTGCACTGGAACGGTACCAATTGCCGGCCAACAGCCTCACGCTGGAAATCACCGAGACCACCGCCATGAGCGATGCCGATGCGAGCATGACGGTATTGCAGCAACTGTCGGACATGGGGGTTGACCTGTCCATCGATGACTTTGGCACCGGTTACTCCAGCCTGATGTACCTCAAGCGCCTGCCGGCCAACGAGCTGAAGATCGATCGCGGTTTTGTGCGTGACCTGGAACACGACAGCGATGACGCGGCCATCGTCTCGGCCATCGTGGCCCTCGGCCAGGCCCTGGGCCTGCGGATCGTCGCCGAGGGGGTGGAAACCGATGTGCAGCAGCACTTCCTCACCCGCCTGGGGTGTGACTCCTTGCAAGGTTACTTGTTGGGGCACCCACTGCCGGCCGATAGCTTCATGGCGAATATCCGGGGCGCTGAACAGGCGGCGCCTGACAAAAGCAGTCTGTGACAGGTATTCTTGGATCCAACCCTGAACATCCGGTTGAATCGGGAGACCGCAGTTATGGACAAAGTCGTCATCATCACCGGGGGCAGTCGTGGAATCGGCGCCCAGACGGCCTTGCTCGCCGCTCGCCAAGGCTATCGCATCTGCATCAACTACCAGTCTGATGAAGACACTGCTCTGCGTGTACTGGATCAGGTTCGCGCGCTGGGTGCCCAGGCGATTGCCGTGGGGGCCGATGTCAGCAGCGAGGATGAAGTGATCGCTCTGTTCAATCGCGTTGATACGGAACTGGGCCGGGTCACCGCGCTGGTGAATAACGCCGGCACCGTGGGGCATAAGTCGCGGGTCGATGAGATGTCCGAGTTTCGTGTCCTCAAGATCCTAAAGACCAATGTGCTGGGCCCGATCCTGTGTGCCAAACACGCGGTGTTGCGCATGTCGCCCCGGCATGGAGGGCAGGGAGGCAGTATCGTCAACGTGTCGTCGGTGGCGGCGCGGCTGGGCTCGCCGGGAGAGTATGTCGACTACGCGGCCTCCAAGGGGGCGATGGACACCTTTACCCTGGGGCTGTCCAAGGAGGTGGCGGGCGAGGGCATTCGCGTCAACGCCGTGCGCCCTGGCTATATCTTTACCGATTTCCATGCCCTGAGCGGCGACCCGGACCGGGTCAGCAAGCTGGAATCCGGTATCCCGATGGCGCGTGGCGGGCGCCCGGATGAAGTAGCGGAGGCGATTATCTGGTTACTATCGGACAAGGCATCGTATTCCACCGGAACGTTTATCGACTTGGGCGGCGGCCGTTAAAACGAGCGCACGATCCGACCTAGTGTCTCCATGGCCTTTTCCGACGCCTCGTTCCAAGGGCTTCCGTAATTCAGGCGAATGCAGTTTCTGAACCGCTGAGTGGCGGAAAAGATCGGCCCCGGCGCAATGCTGATGCCCTGGGCCAGAGCCATCTGGAACAATTTCAGCGAGTCGGTCTGCTCCGGCAGTTCCAACCACAGAAAATAGCCTCCCGCCGGCTGGCTGACCCGTGTTTGCGCCGGAAAATAACGCGCGATGGCCGCCAGCATGGCGCTTTGCTGTTCTTCCAGGGCGTAGCGCAGTTTGCGCAGGTGCCGGTCATAGCCGCCGTGTTGCAGGTAGTCGGCAATCGCCGCCTGGGCCGGCATTGACGGGCACAGTGAGGTCATCAGTTTCAGCCGCTCGACCTTCTGTGCGAAGCGCCCGGCGGCGACCCAGCCCACGCGGTAACCCGGTGCCAGGCTCTTTGCAAAGGAGCCACAGTGCATCACCAGCCCTTCGGTGTCGAAGGCCTTGGCCGGTTTCGGGGCCTGTTGCCCGTAATACAATTCGGCGTAGACGTCATCTTCGATCAGAGGCACTTGATGGCTGCGCAGCAGTTCCACCAGCGCCTGTTTTTTCTCTTCAGGCAACGTGGCGCCCATGGGGTTCTGGAAGCTGGTCATGGTCCAGCAGGCCTTGATCGGATAGCGCTCAAGGCTTTGGGCCAGGGCGTTCAGGTCAATACCGTCGCGCGGGTGCACCGGGATCTCCACAGCCTTGAGCTTCAGGCGTTCAAGCACTTGCAAACAGGCGTAGAACGCCGGCGCTTCGATGGCCACCAGGTCGCCCGGTTCGGTCACGGCCTGCAGGCACAGGTTGAGTGCTTCGAGGGCGCCGTTGGTGATCAGCAACTCCTCCATCGGCAGCATCAGGCCGCCGACCATATAGCGCAGGGCAATCTGGCGGCGCAGTTGCGGGTTGCCTGGCGACATGTCGGTGACCACCAGGCGTGGGTCCATGTCGCGGCTGGCACTGGCCAGGGAGCGCGCCAGGCGCGGCAGCGGGAACAGCATGGGGCTGGGGAAGGCCGAGCCGAAGGGCACGGTGTTGGGGTCTTTGATCGAGTCCAGTACCGAGAACACCAGCTCACTGACGCCCACATCGGTGGACTCATGCACCTGCTCACTCACCACCGGCTCGGAAAACGGGCTCGGCGCGTGGGTGTTGACGAAGTAGCCAGAACGCGGGCGCGCCCTGATCAGGCCACGACGCTCCAGCAAGTAATAGGCCTGGAATACCGTGGACGGGCTGACGCCGTAGGCCTGGCTGGCATAGCGTACCGATGGTACGCGCTGGCCGGGGCCGAGGACGCCGGAGCGGATCAGTTCTGCGATGTCGTCGGCAAATTTTTCGTAGCGTTTCATGGCGGCCTGATTAGCTTTTTGAATGTGTATGCAGGGCGAACTGTAGGAGCGAGCTTGCTCGCGAAAAACGTCAACGATAACGTGTGTTTCCTGAATGAACGCGGCGACGGTGAGTTTTTCGCGAGCAAGCTCGCTCCTACAGTTGATCTCTATCGTTGTTCAGCGATTCAAGGGCGCAACGAAGCGGCTGTCAGCAGCGGTATAAATCCAAGGCTCATCCACATCAGTGACTTTAAAACGCAGGGTTTGAGAGCTGCTGGCCGGTGTGTCCGCCAGCAACGCTACCGACACCGGTATATCGACAATTTCCCCGGCAGCCAGACTGACCTGGGTCTTGCCTTGCAGCTGGAACCCCTCGGCATCCACCAGTTCCAGGCGGTAGTCCTGGCGCTGCTGGGTCTTGTTGATCACCTTGAGGCTGTAGATGTTTTCGATCAAGCCCTGGCTGTTTTCACGGAACATACCTCGGTCTTTGGTCACATCCAGCGACACCATCGGCCGCTCAATCAGCGCCACTACCAACGCCGCAATCATCACCAGCAGCACGGCACTGTAGCCGATCAGGCGTGGCCGCAGCAGGTGAGTCTTGCCACCCTGCAATTGATGCTCACTGGTGTAACTGACCAAGCCACGGGCATAGCCCATTTTGTCCATGATCGAATCACAGGCGTCGATGCAGGCTGCGCAGCCGATGCATTCCATTTGCAGGCCGTCGCGGATGTCGATGCCCGTGGGGCAAACCTGCACGCACAGCTGGCAATCGATGCAATCGCCAAGCCCAACCTCGGCTGGCTGCACGTCACGTTTACGCGGGCCGCGATGCTCGCCGCGGGTGGTGTCGTAGGAAATGGTCAGGGTGTCCTTATCAAACATTACGCTCTGGAACCGTGCATAGGGGCACATGTGCATGCACACCGCTTCGCGTAGCCAGCCGGCATTGATGTAGGTGGCGCCCGTGAAAAACAGCACCCAGAACAGGCTCACCCCACCGATCTGCCACGTCAACAGTTCGGCGGCCAAGGGGCGGATCGGGGTGAAGTAGCCCACAAACGTCAACCCGGTCAACACACTGATACCCAGCCACAATGTGTGCTTGGCCGAGCGCCTCGCCAGCTTATTCAGGCTCCAGGGGGCGGCCTGAAGTTTGATGCGCTGGTTGCGCTCACCTTCGGTCACCTTCTCGCACCACATGAACAGCCAGGTGAACGAGCTTTGCGGGCAGGTGTAGCCGCACCATACGCGGCCGGCAAACACCGTGATCGCAAAGAGGCCGAAGGCGCAGATGATCAACAGCGCCGAGAGCAGGATGAAGTCCTGGGGCCAGAACGTCGCACCAAAAATGTGGAACTTGCTCTCGGCCAGGTCCCACAGTACGGCTTGGCGCCCACCCCAGTTCAGCCACACGGTGCCGAAAAAAGCCAGGAACAGCAGGCCGGCACCGCCCACTCGCAGGGTGCGAAACAAGCCGGTAAAGCTGCGGGTATGGATCAGGTTGTCGCTGGATTTGGCCTTCACTTTCTTGGGGTGAATGGGCTCAAAGGTTTCCACGGTTGGGATTCGTTCGCTCATGGTCATTCGCTCATCAGCCTCCATCAGGCCGACGAACTATGGGCGACAGACTGTTTGCATAACAGACTCAGGTAGCGTGATAAAAAGCGGATCAGATCAGCTTGAGGCGTTCTTGTGCGTCAATCTGCTGCACCCCATGGGCATAGGGGTGCAGGGGTTAAGCGGGTCTGATGATGCAGATGAATTAAATCACCGAACCAGGTTGGTCCGCCTTTACATGCTCACGGCCATCGGTTGCGCCTTCAACCGTCAGCGCGTCCGCCTCGGCTTCGGTGATGTAGATGCGCGAACCTGCCAGTTCCAGATAAGACATGGCTTTGTCGTGATCGGTCAGGATGGTCACCCGGGTGGCTGGCAGGCTTTGTTCCTGGCCGTTGTCGTCGAGCGTGAAGTAGCACAGATGATTTTCGATGCGTACGGTCATGACAATCTCCGTTTTGTGGGCTATGCAGCTTTAGGCGGCCGCCATGCGCACGGGTTCCAGGCAACTGACTGGCGGTCTGCGCTGTCCATCCTTTATCTATCCATAATAAAAAGGAGCGCATCCATGGAGGCCTGGTGGCATCTGGCGTGGCAAACCCTGCAAGCCGAATTCGCAGACATTGGCGATGCCCGGCAACTCACCCAAGTGACCGTGCGCCTGCTGATCGCGGCGATCCTCGGCGGCATCCTGGGGTTTGAGCGTGAACACAAGGGCAAGGCGGCCGGAGTGCGCACCCATATGCTGGTGGCGCTGGGCGCCGCGCTGTTCGTGCTGGTGCCGCAGATGTCCGGCAACCAGGCGGATGCCATGAGTCGTGTGGTTCAAGGGGTCATCGCGGGCATTGGCTTTCTCGGCGCTGGCACCATCCTCAAGGGCAAGGAAGACGAAGAGGGCCAGCATGTAAAGGGCCTGACCACCGCGGCCGGGTTATGGATGACCGCCGCCATTGGGGTTGCGGCGGGAATGGGGCGTGAATCGACGGCGGTGCTCAGTACGCTGCTGGCCCTGGCGGTATTCAGTGTGATGCCGCGGATCGTCAAGCTGCTGGAGAAGGATGAGTGACGCGGGTTACGTGATGAGGTTGCCGTATCTCACCTCACCGAAGGCTTTCACCACAAACGGCGACTCTCCCGGGTTGCCGGAAATCATCACCACGCTCGTATTGTGAGCCGGGCTATAGTGAATCTGTACCTCACTACTGACTCCCGAGAAGTTTCCTACCAATTTCAATGGCGTGTTGCCGAGTTGATTTCTAATTGCCGATACATCGAGTTTGTCTTTGTGGTGGTCAAAATCCATCACTTGCTCAGGCGCGTCGAAACTTGATTCGCGGGTATTACGGAAGGTGAAGATCTGACCATTGTCATTCCTGGCATAGTCGTTGTGTTTGAGGCTTTCTGCCGGGGGCGGTGGATTATCCGGTTGAGGGGGCGGGTTGCCGAGGTCCGCCTCTTTACCGATATCGAAGAGGGCTGAAGCCAGAGGCGTACTTTGCCGCATTCGCTGTATGGCAGAAAGCTTCTCAATGCGTAGATCACGCTCGATTTGCATAGCGCAGTTGAAACCTGCCTCGGGATCAAGAGTGGAAGTGCGCTCGCGAATTTCTTCAAGGCTCAAGCCCGGGTCCTCGATATGTGAGGATCGGTCATGAATCATCTGCAGGCTTGATTGACCTAAACGCTCCTTCACATCGGTAATCAGTTTACGCGCTTCGTCTGCATCCGGGCCGTGCAGCAAGGATTTGACGTTTTCCCTGCTTAACAGGCTTCGGATCGTGGTCACCTGCCCGGAGGTCTCGTGTGAGTTGGGCGCGCGCAGCATATTGGTAATGTTCTGCTGGCTGGTCAGCGCACGAAGTTGGGCAATCTGGGTGGCGCCGTCACTGGCCGTCTTCGGCTCTACGTCCGCAGAGGGGGCAGGGTTGGGCAACATAAAGGTTTGCGGCGCCCTGGAAGGGGCGGAGGCGGGCGTGTCAGGCTCTTTCCTGCGCATGATTGCGCTTGGGCCGGCCCTGAACAGATCGTTCAGTTTTTCCCGATGATCGTTGACTGGCGGTTGTTGGATGCCGTGAACAGCCGAGAACGGGGGCAGTAGTGAGGTGCGCATAGAAGGTACTCGCTTAACGGACAAGATAGTCTGCGGCCGGCAAGGGGGCGAGGCAGCGTACGGGAGACTGAATCTATCTTGTTCATCAAGAGCGGGATCTCGGTATTGTCGGTGATTGAAGTAGGAAAGCTCAGTAGCGCTTGCCCGCGATATTTTTTCACGGGCAAGTGCTTGCGTGTCTGTGAGTCAGGCAATAACCGGCGGCATCGTCGTGGGCGGTTCCTGCACCGGCGGCGGCTGGTTTTCAGGCGGCTCCTGTTCAGGATCGCGTTCCGGTTCAGGCGGGGGCAATGGTGGGGTGTCGATATTCGGATCTTCGGGTTCAGGAGGTATCGGGATACTCATGGGTATGGCCTCGTTTGTGCTTTGCTCTATCGGTGGACCATTGCCTGCTGGAAATGATTCCCGCCCAGGGGCGGTATATCCACCTGAACTTTTGGGCAGCGCCCAGGCTCGGACTTTAAACGGCCCAGCTCAAGGATAGCGTCGCCGTACCTGAATTCGTATCAAGCAAAGAGCGTCCAAAGGGCGTAAGGGGAAGCTGCTCGATGACTGCCGAAACACTGGTTCCAGAAGACTCCGTGCTGCCGTTGTCGCAGGCGCTGCTGCTACCCAGGATCGCGATCGAAAGCACCATGCCGGTCATCGACAACGGGGAGTTTGCCGTCAAGGCGGTGGTGGGCCAGCGGGTTCATGTCACCAGCAAAGTGTTCGCCGATGGCCACGATAAACTGGCGGTGTTGATCCGCTGGCGCGCCCTGGGAGACGAAAGCTGGCACAGCGTAGTCATGCTTGATATCGGCAACAACGGTTGGGAGGGCGCGTTTACCGTGGCCCACCAAGGCCGCCATGAGTACTGCATCGAAGCCTGGATCGATACCTTTGCCAGCTTCTGTTACGAACTGCGCAAGAAGCATGAAGCTGGCGTGCCCGTCAGCCTGGAGTTGCAGGAGGGCCGTAGCCTGGTGCTGCAGGCCGCCGAACGCAGTGACAACGAACTGCATGACCGCTTGATGCTGTTGCACCATGAGCTTTCCGGCCTGTTGGAAACCGAGCAGGTGGCGTTGTTCCTGCACGAAGACAGTGCACACCTGATGACCCAGGCCGACCATCGCGCCTATTTGAGCGTCAGCCCCGCGTACCCGATTGACGTGGAACGTGAAGCCGCACAATTTGCCAGCTGGTACGAGCTGTTTCCCCGCTCGATCACCGACGATCCGGCGCGGCACGGCACCTTTAACGACGTGCACGCACGCTTGCCGATGATTCACGACATGGGCTTCGACGTGCTGTACTTCCCGCCGATCCACCCCATCGGCCGTAGCCACCGCAAGGGCAAGAACAACTCACTCACCGCCGGCCCTGATGATCCGGGCAGCCCCTACGCCATTGGCAGTGAGGAGGGCGGTCACGAGGCTATTCACCCGCAGTTGGGCACTCGCGATGATTTCCGCCGGTTGGTCAAGGCTGCTGCCGACCACGGCCTGGAAATCGCCCTGGATTTCGCCATCCAGTGCTCCCAGGACCACCCGTGGCTCAAACAGCATCCGGGTTGGTTCAACTGGCGCCCGGACGGCACGATCAAATACGCGGAAAATCCGCCGAAAAAGTACCAGGACATCGTCAACGTCGATTTCTATGCGGCCGATGCCATCCCCAGCCTGTGGACCGAGCTGCGTGACATCGTGGTGGGCTGGGTGGAAGAGGGCGTGAAGACCTTTCGCGTCGACAACCCGCACACCAAGCCGCTGCCGTTCTGGCAATGGCTGATCAGCGACGTGCGTGTCAAGTACCCGGAGGTGATCTTCCTCGCCGAAGCTTTCACCACACCGGCGATGATGGCGCGCCTGGGCAAGGTCGGCTATTCCCAGAGCTATACCTACTTCACCTGGCGCAACACCAAGGCTGAGCTGAGCGAGTACCTTGCCCAACTGAACCAGTCCCCCTGGCGTGAGTGCTACCGCCCGAACTTCTTCGTCAATACGCCGGACATCAACCCGGGTTTCCTGCATGAGTCTGGTCGCGCAGGCTTCCTGATCCGCGCTGCGCTGGCCACGATGGGCTCGGGCCTGTGGGGAATGTATTCGGGTTTTGAGTTATGCGAAGCCGCGCCGGTGCCGGGCAAAGAGGAATACCTGGACTCGGAGAAGTACGAAATCCGACCTCGGGACTTCACCGCACCGGGCAACATCATCGCCGAAATCGCCCAGCTCAACCGCATCCGCCGCCAGAATCCGGCGTTGCACACGCACCTGGGGCTCAAGCTCTACAACGCCTGGAACGACAACATCCTGTATTTCGGCAAGCGCAGCGAAGACGGCAGCAATTTCATTCTGGTCGCCGTCAACCTCGACCCGCACAACGCCCAGGAAGCCCACTTTGAATTGCCGCTGTGGGAGATGGGCTTGCCCGACGATGCCCAGACCCAGGGCGAAGACTTGATGAACGGCCATCGCTGGACCTGGTACGGCAAGACCCAATGGACCCGGCTGGAGCCGCAGATGCCGTTCGGGATCTGGCGCATCAGCACATCCTGAGTGCTCGTTCCCACGCTCTGCGTGGGAACGTCTCACTTGACGCTCTGCGTGGGAACGCCTCGCTTGACGCTCTGCGTGGGAATGCCTCGCTTGACGCTCTGCGTCGCGCTTGGGACGCGGAGCGTCCGGGGCTGCGTTCCTACGCGGAGCGTGGGAACGATCCTCGAGAACTTTGTATTTTCAGGAGTTTGCAATGGCCAAGAAACCCAAGGCAGCCACCTTTATCAAAGACCCGCTCTGGTACAAAGACGCGGTGATCTACCAGGTTCACGTCAAATCCTATTTCGACTCCAACAACGACGGCATTGGTGACTTTGCCGGGCTGATCGCCAAGCTCGACTACATCGCCGACCTCGGCGTGAACACCATCTGGCTGCTGCCGTTCTACCCGTCTCCCCGGCGTGATGACGGCTACGACATTGCCGAATACCGCGGCGTGCACAGCGACTACGGGACGATGGCCGACGCCAAGCGCTTCATTGCCCAAGCCCACCAACGCGGGCTGCGCGTGATCACTGAACTGGTGATCAACCACACCTCCGACCAGCACCCCTGGTTCCAGCGCGCGCGCAAGGCCAAGCCAGGCTCGGCCGCACGGGACTTCTACGTGTGGTCGGATGATGACCAGAAATACGACGGCACACGCATTATTTTCCTCGACACCGAAAAGTCCAACTGGACCTGGGACCCGGTGGCCGGCCAGTACTTCTGGCACCGCTTTTACTCGCACCAACCCGACCTCAACTTTGATAACCCGCAGGTCATGAAAGCGGTGCTGTCGGTGATGCGCTATTGGCTCGACCTGGGCATCGACGGCCTGCGCCTGGACGCCATTCCCTACCTGATCGAACGGGACGGCACCAACAACGAAAACCTGGCGGAAACCCACGACGTCCTCAAGCAGATCCGCGCCGAGATCGACGCCCATTACCCCGACCGCATGCTGCTGGCCGAAGCCAACCAGTGGCCCGAAGACACGCAGCTGTACTTTGGCGACAGAAAGGGTGATGACGGCGATGAATGCCACATGGCGTTCCACTTTCCACTGATGCCGCGCATGTACATGGCGTTGGCCCAGGAAGATCGCTTCCCCATCACGGACATTCTGCGCCAGACCCCGGAGATTCCCGCCAACTGCCAGTGGGCAATTTTCCTGCGCAACCATGATGAGCTGACCCTGGAAATGGTCACCGACAAAGAGCGCGACTACCTGTGGAACTACTACGCCGCAGACCGCCGCGCCCGTATCAACCTGGGCATTCGGCGACGCTTGGCGCCGCTGGTGGAGCGGGATCGTCGGCGGGTGGAATTGCTCAACAGCCTGTTGCTGTCGATGCCGGGCACGCCGACCCTGTACTACGGCGATGAAATCGGCATGGGCGACAACATCTATCTGGGCGACCGTGACGGCGTGCGCACGCCCATGCAATGGTCCATCGACCGCAATGGCGGGTTTTCCCGTGCCGACCCGGCCAGCCTGGTGTTGCCGCCGATCATGGACCCGCAATACGGTTACCAGTCGGTCAACGTCGAGACCCAAGCCCAGGACCCGCACTCATTGCTCAACTGGACCCGGCGCATGCTCGCAGTGCGCAAGCAGTCCAAGGCGTTTGGCCGTGGCAGCCTGAAGATGCTCTCGCCGACTAACAGGCGCATCCTGGCTTACACCCGTGAATACACCGGCGAAGACGGCCACACCGAGATCATCCTGTGCGTAGCCAATGTGTCGCGCAGCGCCCAGGCGGCGGAGCTGGATCTGTCGGCCTTTGCCGGCATGGTGCCGGTAGAGATGCTCGGCGGTAATGCCTTCCCGCCGATCGGCCAGCTGAATTTCCTGCTGACCCTGGCGCCCTATGGTTTCTATTGGTTCGTGCTGGCAGCGGAAAACCAGATGCCCAGCTGGCATGTGGAACCGGCGCAAAGCATGCCCGACTTCACCACTTTGGTACTGAAAAAACGCATGGAAGAGTTACTGGAAGAACCTTGCCGCACCAGCCTGGAACAGACTTCACTGCCCGCCTGGCTGCCCAAGCGTCGCTGGTTTGCCGGCAAAGATACGGCAATCGACACGGTGCACATCGCTTATGGCGTGCGTTTTGGCGACCCGCAGCATCCGGTGTTGCTCAGCGAGATCGAAGTGACCAGTGCTGGCCAGGTCAGCCGCTACCAACTGCCCTTGGGCTTCCTTGGCGAAGACCAGTTCACCAGCGCCTTGCCCCAGCAATTGGCGTTGGCCCGAGTACGACGCACCCGCCAGGTAGGTTTGGTGACCGATGCCTTCAGCCTTGAGCATTTTATCCTTGAGGTGATCCAGGCCATGCAGGCCGGCACCGTGCTCAATACCCCTGACGGCGATCTGCGGTTCGAGGCGACTGAGCACTTGGCCGCACTGCAACTGACCCGTGAATCGCCGGTGCGTTATTTGTCTGCCGAGCAGTCCAACAGCTCGGTGGTGGTCGGTGACAGCCTGGTGCTCAAGCTGATTCGTAAAGTCAGCGCCGGTGTGCACCCGGAGCTGGAAATGAGTGCCTACCTGACCGCCGCCGGCTACCCGAATATCTCGCCGCTGTTGGGCTTTATGAGCCGCCGCGACGGGCAGGGGCAGGACAACCTGCTGATGATTGCCCAGGGTTACCTGAGCAATCAGGGCGATGCCTGGAGCTGGACCCAGAACAACCTGGAGCGCGCGATCCGCGATGAGCTGGCCGACGCGATCTCTGAACAGGAACAGCACTACAACGCCCTCGGCGAACTGGCGGATTTTGCCGGTTTGCTCGGTCAGCGCCTGGGTGAAATGCACCTGGTGTTGGGTGCGCCAACCGCCGACAAGGCTTTCAAACCCGAACCCACCACAGCCAAAGACACCCAAGCCTGGGCCAAGGATGTCGGCGCCCAGATCGACCGCGCCTTGCAGTTGCTCAAGCTTAATCAAAGCCAGTTGAACCCCGCCGACCAGGCGTTGGTCAGTGAATTACTGGCGCAGAAAAAAGCCATCGCGGCGCATGTCCAGGCGTTGGCCAAAGCCACGGCGGGCGGGTTGCGCATTCGCGTCCACGGTGACTTGCACCTGGGCCAGGTATTGGTGGTCAAGGGTGATGCCTACTTGATCGACTTCGAGGGCGAACCGGCGCGGCCGCTGCATGAGCGGCGCGGCAAACACAGCCCTTATAAAGATGTGAGCGGTGTGCTGCGTTCCTTCGATTATGCCGCGGCGATGGCGCTGAATGTGCAGGGGGTGGATCACACGCCAGAAGCGAACGCTGCGCGTAAACGCGTGACCGACCGCTACCTGAATGAAGCCCGCGTAGCATTTACCCAGGCTTACCAGGCCGCTGCGTCTACACTGGCGCATGACTGGCAGGATGCCAACGGCCAAGACGCAGCGCTGACCTTGTTCAGCCTGGAAAAGGCCGCGTACGAAGTGGCCTACGAAGCAGAAAACCGCCCGACCTGGCTGCCGGTGCCCCTGCAAGGGCTGCACGGCTTGCTGAGCGGGCTGACACCTATATCTAAACCTGTACGCGGTGGGGAGACGTCATGAGTTTTACACAGAGAGAACCGCTGCAGCCCAAGTTGACTGCATTGCCGGCGTCCAAGGACGTCGATGCGCTGGTGCGCGCAGAGCACCCCGATCCCTTTTCGATCCTGGGGCCCCATGATGACGAGCAGGGCGGCCAGTTTATCCGCGCGTTCCTGCCGGAGGCCCTGAGTGTCCAAGTACTGGCGCGTGACACGGGCGAGCCGGTTGGCAGCCTCGACGCCACCCAGGTGCCGGGCCTGTTTGTCGGGCACTTCAGCACTCGCCAGCCCTACCTGCTGAAAATCCAGTGGGCCGGCGGTGAGCAGATCACCGAAGACCCCTACAGCTTCAGCCAATTGCTGCTGGGGGAAATGGACCTGTACCTGTTTGCCGAAGGCAATCATCGTGACCTGGGCAACTGCCTGGGGGCTCAGGTGGTCAGCGTTGACGGCGTGCAAGGCGTGCGCTTTGCCGTCTGGGCGCCGAATGCACGGCGGGTTTCGGTGGTGGGCGACTTCAATATCTGGGACGGGCGCCGCCACCCGATGCGCCTGCGCCATCCATCGGGCGTGTGGGAAATCTTCATCCCACGCCTGCAGCCGGGCGCGGCCTACAAGTATGAAATTCTCGGTGCCCACGGCATTTTGCCGCTCAAGGCCGACCCTGTGGCGCTGGCCACCCAACTGCCGCCGGACACCGCCTCGAAGGTCGCCGCACCTTTGCAAGTGGATTGGCAGGACCATGAGTGGATGCAATCGCGGGGAGACAAGCAGAAAACGACCGCGCCGTTGTCGATCTACGAGCTGCATGTGGGGTCCTGGCAGTGCGAGCTGGACGAGGCCGGTGAAGTGGCCCGTCAATATGGCTGGCGCGAACTGGCTGAGCGGCTGATTCCTTACGTTCAACAATTGGGCTTCACCCATATCGAGCTGATGCCGATCATGGAACACCCCTTTGGTGGCTCCTGGGGCTATCAGGCGTTATCCCAGTTTGCCCCCAGTGCTCGCTTTGGCTCGCCGGAAGACTTTGCCTGGTTCGTCAATGCCTGCCATCAGGCCGATATCGGCGTGATCCTTGATTGGGTACCCGCGCATTTCCCCACCGATACCCACGGCCTGGCGCAATTTGACGGTACCGCGCTGTACGAATACGCCAACCCCCTGGAAGGCTTTCACCAGGACTGGGACACGCTGATCTACAACCTGGGCCGCACCGAGGTCCACGGTTTCATGCTCGCGTCGGCCTTGCACTGGCTCAAGCATTTCCACGTCGATGGCCTGCGCGTGGACGCAGTGGCCTCCATGCTGTATCGCGATTATTCGCGCAAGGCCGGTGAATGGGTGCCCAACCGCCATGGCGGTCGCGAGAACCTGGAAGCCATCGACTTCTTGCGGCACCTGAACGACGTGGTTGCCCTTGAAGCCCCGGGCGCCTTGGTGATTGCCGAAGAGTCCACGGCCTGGCCAGGCGTCAGCCAGCCTACCCAACAGGGTGGCCTGGGGTTCAATTACAAATGGAACATGGGCTGGATGCACGACTCCCTGCATTACATCCAGCAAGACCCGGTGTACCGCGCCCATCATCACAACGAGCTGAGTTTCGGGCTGGTGTACGCCTGGTCGGAGCGCTTTATCCTGCCGATTTCCCATGATGAGGTGGTGCACGGCAAGCACTCGCTGATCGACAAGATGCCCGGCGACCGCTGGCAGAAATTTGCCAACCTGCGCGCCTACCTCAGTTTCATGTGGATGCACCCCGGCAAGAAGTTGCTGTTCATGGGCTGCGAATTTGGCCAATGGCGCGAGTGGAACCACGATCAGCAACTGGATTGGTATTTACTGCAGTACCCCGAGCACCGTGGGGTGCAGAAGCTGGTAGGCGATTTGAACCGCCTGTACCGCGAAGAGCCGGCGCTGCACGAACAGGACGATGCGCCCCAGGGCTTCCAATGGCTGATCGGTGATGACGCGATCAATAGCGTCTACGCCTGGCTGCGCTGGAGCAAGGACGGCAAGCCGGTGTTGGTGGTTGCCAACTTCACCCCGGTGCCCCGTGAAGGCTACGCAGTCGGTGTGCCGTTTGGCGGGCGGTGGAGTGAGGTGATCAACAGTGATGCCGATACCTACGCGGGCTCCAATTACGGGAATGGCGGGGCCGTGTTTACCCAGGATGAGCCGCGCCATGGGCAACCGGTGTCGCTGTCGTTGAACCTGCCGCCCCTGGGCGTGCTGATTTTGCGACCTCAACAGCCTGAAACGCTCTAGCGCGGCGTATGCCGCTGTTCGGCTTGCTGGCAAGGTGCCACAATGGCGCTTTTGCCGTCGCCGGTCAAACAGGCCAACCCCATGCATAGCCTCGGGCAAGATCAGGGTCACTCCATCGAAGAGCAGGTGCGAACCGACCGTTTGCACCAGCTCTTTCGTCAATCATTCTCGGCGATCTTCGGCAGCTACCTGGGCGCCGTCATGCTCTGCTGGCTGTGCTGGGATCGATTCGATCAGCAGGTCATCCTGGTGTGGCTGGTACTGCTGGCGGGCTCGTCATTGGTGCGCCTGCATCTGTTTGTGCAATGGTTTCGCTGCCCTGACGTGGGGCGCACACCCGCCCGTTGGGAGCGCCACTACTGGGTCACGCTGATGCTGTCGGCGGGTATCTGGGGCGGCGGTGCTCTGGCGGTGATGCCGGTCGATGACCGCTTGTCCCAGGTGCTGGTGATGCTGTTTACCGTGGGCATGTCGGTCAGCGCGGTGTCCTGTTATTCAGCCTATCGCTACATGACGCTGGGCTCGATGGCGCTGGTGTTGCTTCCCTGCACGGTATGGATGCTGTTTCAGCCTTCTCCGATGCAGGTTGGCGTGGCGCTGGCGGTGCTGGTGTTTGCTTCGTTTGTGGTCGGTGCGACGCGCAAGCTGTCCGATGCCCTGGAAAAAGCCTTCCGTCTGACGAGGCAAATGGAGCGCGCTCATCATATTTCCAACCGTGCCGCCCAGACCGATGAGTTAACCGGGCTGATGAACCGTCGGGCGTTCTACGAACAGGCCCAATTGCTGTATGCCCAGTGCCTTCGCGAGCAGCAGCCGCTGTGTGCATTGATGATGGACATGGACCACTTCAAAGCCATCAATGACACCTACGGCCACCAGGCCGGCGACCAGGTGTTGCGCCAGATTGGCGCGGTGATCAGTGCGTCCTTTCGCCAGACCGATATCTACGGTCGCCTGGGGGGCGAAGAGTTTGCGGTATTGCTGCCCAATACCTCGTTGGAGACCGCACGCAGCATCGCCGAGGAGTTGATCCAGACGATTCATGATTTGCCCGCCGACCCGGTACAAGGGGTGAGCGCAAGCCTGGGCGTAGCATCGACCTGCACTCAGCCTCTGGATTTGAACGCCTTGATGAACAGCGCTGACAAGGCCCTGTACCAGGCCAAGGCATCGGGTCGCAATCAGGTAGCGGTCGTCGACTGATCCTTGCACATCGCCTTTGCCAGCACCCGCGCAACTTGGTCGGCGGAGTAGGGCTTGGCGAGGAACTCAAAGCCTTCGTAGCCGCTGTCTGCCAGTTCCTCACTGTAGCCAGAGACGAGTACCACGGGCAGGTCGGGGCGGCGCTGGCGCAGCAACCTGGCCATGGCCACCCCGGTCATGCCGGGCATCACCACGTCGGAGAAAATCGCGTCGAACCCCTGGACGTCATTGCCAGCGAGGTTCAGCGCCTGTTCGGCATTGGTCGCCCAGGTGGTCTGGTAACCCAGGTCCTTGAGGATCTGGCTGGCGAAGCGTCCCACCTCTAAGTTGTCCTCAACGATCAACACATGTTGATGAGCAGCCTCCTGCGGCGCTGGCAGATCTGCAGGGGTGTGTTGATCCGGCACCGCTTCGCCTTCGACTTGCGGCAGATACAAGGTAAACACCGTGCCTTGGCCGAGGGTGCTGGCCACATCGATATTGCCGCCTGACTGCTTGGCAAAGCCGAATACCTGCGACAGGCCCAGGCCGGTGCCTTTGCCCACGGCCTTGGTGGTGAAGAACGGCTCGAAGATGCGCTCGAAGGTGTCGCTGGGAATCCCGCTGCCGGTGTCGGCCAGGGAAATGGTGATGTAGGGCATGCACGACTCGGCATCCCCACGAATACGTGGCAGCGTTTGCTCGCTGGCGACTTTGAGGGTCAGGGTACCCTGGCCGTCCATCGCATCGCGGGCGTTGAGGGCGATGTTGATCAGTGCGGTTTCGAACTGGCTGGGGTCGATGCGCGCATAGCAGGGCTGATCGGGCAATTTAACCTGCACATGAATGCGTGCACCGGTAACGCTCTCGAGCATCTCGCCGATATTTTGCACGCGCTGGCCGACATCGAACACCTGCGGGTTCAGTGGTTGGCGCCGGGCAAAGGCGAGCAGTTGGCTGGTGAGCTTGCTGGCCCGCTCGACGGTGTCGGACACCGCGCACATGTAGCGTTGCCGACGCTCCTCGGACAGGCCGGGCTGGCGCAGGAAGTCCACCGACGAGCGAATAATGGTCAGCAGGTTGTTGAAGTCATGGGCGACGCCGCCGGTCAGTTGGCCGATGGCCTCCAGTTTCTGTGACTGGCGCAGTGCGGCTTCGGCCTCGGCCAGCGCATGGGTACGCTCATTCACGCGCTGTTCCAGGCTGGCATTGAGCTCTGTATAGGCGGCCAGGCCCTCGCGCACGGCGGCATCGGCGCGTACGCGCTCGATATGCGCCCAGGAACGCTCGGTGACTTCGCCCACCAGCGCCATGTCATAGGATGACCAAAAGCGCGGCAGTTTGTCGTGCACGGCCATCAGCGCGGTGAGCCGCCCGTCTTTGATCAACGGCATGCAAATAGTGGCTGTCACCCCCAGTGCCTGGAAGCTCGCGGCGTCATGGGGCGGCAACTCGATCAGATTATTGCGTATCACCAGTGGCTCGCCGGCACGCAGGCAGTTGACCGCGCATTCCCCGAACGCCGCGAGGCTGTAATGCCCGATGATGCTCGGCGAGCCATGCGCCGACCAGTCGCCGCGAATGGTAAAGCCATCTTCATCCTCGTCCATGTCGGCGTAGGCACAGATGGATACCTGCAGATGTTCGGCCAGCAGGCGGGTCGTAGACGTCAGGATGGTTTCGGCGTCGGTGGCATTGACCACGCTGTTGCCGATGGCGTCCAGCACTGCCAGGCGACGGGCCAGGAATACCGTGGCGGTTGTTTCGGTCACCGTGTCGAGCAAACCGACCACCACGCCTTGGGCATTGCGAATCGGGCTGTAGCAAAAGGTGAAATAGGCTTGTTCCGGCGCTTCGTTGCGTTGGATCAACAGCGGGAAGTTTTCGATATAGGTGGCGTGCCCATCGAACGCGGCGTCGGCGATAGGGCTGATATCGTCCCACACCTCGTGCCAGATCTCGTTGAACGGGCGGCCCAAGGCGTCGGGTTTGCTACCCAGGATCGGCGTGAACGCGTCGTTGTAGAGAGTAATCAACTGAGGCCCCCAGACGATGGCCTGGGGGAAACTCGACGCGAAGCACAGCGCAACGGTTGTCTTCAACACATCGGGCCAGTGTTCAAGTGGCCCCAGGGGCGTATTGGCCCAATCGTGCTGACGAACCCGCTCTGCCATTTCGCTGCTGCCTTGCAGCCAATTCATCATGGGGTTCACACCTTGCTTGCTACGTATTGTTTAGCTTTGAAGAGTCAGGCCGACTAGCAACAGACCGGAATGACCTCATTCAGTTCAGCGCAATTATCTCCCTGATAGCACTTTGATTTCATTGTCTATTTGCACGCCGTCATTATTGGCCGGGTTGGGCCGGCGCTCAACCTTATTGCGTGCCGAATAAGCCCGTCCAATAGATGCCCGCGTCACTCTTGGGGTCCATGGCGTAGGCGGCACCCAATTCGCGAAATTGCGGGTTCATCAGGTTGGCGCAGTGGCCGGGGCTGGCGAGCCAACCGTCGACGACCTTGCGCGGCGTGTCGAGGCCGGCGGCGATGTTTTCACCAATATTCTTCGCGATATACCCCGCCAACTCGGCGCGGTCGCCGGGCGTACGGCCGTCGGGGTCCAGGTGGTCGAAGAAATTGCCGTTGGCCATGTTGCGGGTATGGCTGTTGGCTGCGCCGGCCAGGGTGTCGTTCCACGACAGGGGCGCCGTGGCGGTGAACGCCTGGGTGCCACACTGGCGCGGCTCGGCACGGGCGGTGTTGATCAGGTCGAGCAGTTTTCTGCCTTCGGTCTGCCAATCGCCCAGGCCGCTGGTCACCAACGGGCGAGCCAGCACGATGCGCCAGTCCTGGCCGCTGTTGCTGACCCCGATGTCGACAAATTGCGGATCGAGCACTACGCGGCAGAAGCTCTCGCGCACCGCTTTCATCGCGGCCTCGGCATCCTTGGGCCCGGACAGGCTGATGGCCTGCACGTTCACCATCGGGTACGCAGCCCGCGCCAGCGACTGCTGCAAATCGCCGACATTGGAGGCCGGCAACACCAGCCGTGTATCGCTGGTCAGCGGCGGCAGCTCCTGGGAACCCTGGTCACCGCAGCGTTGCACCTGGCTGCGGTATTGGTTGATCTGTTGGACTAACTGACTTTCTTCATTCGCCATCGCGCTGGCGCAGAACACCGTAGTGGCGGCCAGCGTCGTAAGACCCATCATCAATGACAGAACGCGCATGGACGTTACCCTTGAGCTTGAAAGTGCCCATGATGCGCGATCCAGGTGCGTCCATGCACCCGTTGGTCCGAACTTTTTTGCTCAGTTCTTGAATGCCGAGTGTTTCGCGCCCTGATCGCGCCAGACCAAGACCTTCACCAAAATGGCCAGCAGTATCAAACCTGCCGCCATGGCGAAGGTCGCGTGCAAGCCGACTTCCACCGCCTGGGGCGCGGCGTGGCTGACATCCGGGGTGGCGCGGGCGAACACCGCGCCGAGGGCTGAGGCGCCGAAAATCAGGCCCAGGTTGCGCGACAGATTCAGCAGGCCGGACACTGTGCCTCGGCGTGTCGCCTGTATATCGCTCATTACCGCCGTGTTGTTGGCCGCCTGGAACAGGCTGTAGCCGGCTGTCAACACGATCAGCGCCGCGAGATAAACACCAAGCCCGGACGCCTGCGACAGCAACAGGGCCCCGCACAGCATCACGCTCAGCCCCACGAGGGTCAGGCGTTGGTTGCCGAGGTGATCGGTCAGGTAACCCGCCGGTACACCGGTAACCGCCGCGACCGTTGGCCCGACGGCCATGGCCAAGCCCATCCAGGCGGGATCGAGGCCCAGGCCACGGGACAGGTAGAACGGGCCCACCACAAACGTGGCCATGATCACCGCCGACACCAGAACGCTCATGACCAGGCCGGCGCGCAACGGCGCATCGCGCAGGGACGCCCAGAGTGTATCGCCTGGCGAAGCTTCGCGGGCGTTAGCATCCGCCGGCAAATAACGGTAGGCGAGGGCGGCAGCCACACCCGCCAAGGGCAGGCCGATCAGAAACAGTGCGCGCCAGCTCCACAGGCTGAGCAATACTCCGCCGACACTCGGCCCTATGGCCGTGCCGAGTGCCGACATAGTGCCGAGCAGGCCCATGACTCGGCCGGTATTCGCTTTCGTGACGGTGTCACCGACCATGCCCAGGGTCATCGCCATCATGATCGCCGCGCCCAGGCCCTGGAATGCCCGTGCGCCGATCAGCCAGGACAGGGTTGGCGCGGCGGCACACCCGGCGCAGGCCAGGGCAAACACCAGCAACCCGGCCAGCAGCAAGCGCCGGCGCCCCAGACGGTCACCCAGGCGCCCGGCGCTGACAATCACGGCGGTGATGGCCAGCAGGTAGGCGAGCACCACCCACTGCACGGCCTGAAACGATGCCCCGAAGGCGTGCGCCAGGCTGGGCAGGCCGACATTCGCGATGCTGGTGCCCAGGGCGGCCAGCAACATGGACAGCGACAAGGCCATCAGGCCGCCGCGTGTGGAGGTTTGCATGCGCGTTTCCTTGAGTGAATGCACCTGTCGCAAATCTACGGCGTCGCCTAAGATGGCGGAAGACGCATGGGTTGCAGGTTATAGCTGCATCCAGCGCCTGATAAGGAGCCCCCATGCCCGACCTCAATTTACTCATCACCCTGGACGTGTTGCTTGCCGAAGGCAGCGTCGCTCGCGCCGCCCAGCGCCTGCGCCTGAGCCCTTCGGCCATGAGCCGGGCCCTGGCGCGTTTGCGTGCAGCCACTGGCGATCCGCTGCTGGTACGTGCCGGGCGCGGCCTGGTACCGACGCCCCGGGCGTTGCAATTGCGTGAACAGGTCAGCCAATTGGTGCAGGACGCCCATGCGGTATTGCGCCCGGCAAACACCCTGGACTTGGGTGAGGTGGTGCGCACCTTCACCCTGCGCACTAGCGAGGAGTTCGTCGAACGCTTCGGCCCCGCCTTGCTGGCGCGTATCGCCCAGGACGCCCCAGGGGTGCGCTTGCGTTTCGTGCACAAGAGCGACAAGCACAGTGCGTTGCTGCGCGACGGTGTCGTCGACCTGGAAACCGGTGTGGTCGATGCCGGCGCCAGCCCGGAGGTGCTGACCCAGGCGCTGTTCCGTGACCGCCTGGTGGGCGTGGTGCGTGAGGGCCATGCTCTGAGCCGCGGCCTTCTTAGCGCAGCGCGTTTCGCCCAGGGACAACATGTCTACGTGTCGCGGCGTGGGCAGGACCGTGGCCAGATCGACGAGGCCCTTGAGGCGCAAGGTCTGGTTCGGCAGGTCGGCATCGTGGTCGCCGGTTTCAACACGGCCATCGCCCTGGCGCGTGATACCGACCTGATCGCCAGCGTGCCTGAGCGCTATATCACAGTGCCGCCTCGAGGCTTGTACTGCTTTGAGCTACCGGTGACATTGCCGCCATTTACCGTGGCGATGCTGTGGCACCCGCGACAGGACGCCGACCTGGCCCATCGCTGGCTGCGCGCATGTTTGCGCGAGGTGTGCGGGCCATGAGCGGCGCGCAACAGGTACAATCGCCGCTGCCTTGACGCGAAACCCCAGGAATTTGCATGTTCAGCCTTACCCGCTACACCACGCCGTGCCCCGAACCGGTCAACAGCCAGATCCTGCAGATGGTGGTGGACAACCTCACCGATATCAGCAGCGTAGCGCTGGCACCGAGCAATCTGCTCTACAGCATCTACCAGTACGCCATCGGGTTTGAGGTGCACCTGTACCTTGAGGCGTTGAATGGCGAAAAGGGCATCGCCGTCGAGTTGGTCGTGGCGATGGAAGACGAGACGGTGGTGGGTTTTTGCCTGTATCTGCCGGTGAAGGATGATCCGCACGCGTGTGGCATCGCGTTTATGGCGGTGCAGGCGGGCTTTCGTCGCCAGGGTGTGGCACGCAGCATGATGGACGAAGTGTTGGCGCGTTATCCCCACGCCGAACTGGCCTGTGCGGTAGAGAAGGTTGCGGTGTTCGAAGCCATGGGTTTCCAGGTACGCGGTGCGCGTGGCACCCAGGTCGTGATGAACACCCGCAACTACGGCACCGATGGGTTGATGGGCGTGTTGGATGTGGCCTCAATCTACAGCTCGCTGGAAGTGCGGCAGATCCACACCTACCTGCTGCAAAAACACGGCAAGCGCGCCATGGTCGACGCAGAGAAACAGCGTGATCGGCACCTGGACCAGTTGACGCGCAAGGCGCAACTGTTCGTCCAGGGCCGTCTGCCTACGGCCTGACGCGCCTGACCATCCCGAGGATAGTCTCCAGCAGCTCCTGCTGAGCTTCCTCCCGGCTGATCTCGCCATTGGCCGCCGCATGGGACAGGGCTTCCGCCGCGCCGAGCATGGCGCGCAACCCGGCCTGGGAGATGCTGCCGCCGTGGGTGAAGGGCGACAGCGCATCTCGGCATTTATCGAGAAAGATCGCCTCGTATTCGCGCTTGGATGCTTCCAACTCCGGCGAACCGCTCAAGGCGGCAATCACCCCGGGTATTTCCCGACCTTGCAACAACACACAATCGACATACGACGACGCGATGACCCACGCACGCTCCTCAAGGGTCGCGTTGCTGGTGGCGATGGCATTGGCAAACACCTGGTCCTGGCGTTCGTCGAAGTCTGCATACAGCGCGGCCAGCAAACCCGCGCGTGTAGCGAAGTGGTCGTACACCACTGGTTTGGTGACGCCCGCCAGCTCGGCCAGGCGGCCCAGGGTCAGGGCGTCGGTGCCCTCGTCACGCACCAATTGCCAGGCCACGTCGAGTAACTGGCGCAGGCGATCTTCACGGGACAAACGACGACGGGGGGCAGGGGATTCATTGCTTGACATGCTTATATACCAAAAGTAACTTATTCGACGTAACTTACTAAAAGTAGATTAAGCCGAAACGGAGTCAAAGTCATGCACGCACTGATCGTTGTTGCCCATCACGACCCACAATCCCTTACCCATAGCGTGGCCGCCGAGGTGGGTGCAGGCTTGAGCGCCTCTGGCCACACCTTTGAAATAGCCGACCTTGCCGCTGAAGGGTTCGACCCACGCTACAGCGCGGCCGACCATCGGGTGCACCGTACTCGGGCGACGCCGCCAGCCGACGTGGTGGCCGAACAGGCCCGCATAGACCGCGCCGACGCGCTGGTGCTGGCGTTCCCCATCTACTGGTGGTCGATGCCGGCGTTGCTCAAGGGTTGGGTCGACCGCGTATTCGTCAATGGCTGGGCGATTGATTACGGCCCCGATACACCGGTGCAGAAGAAACTCAGGCATTTGCACGTGCATGTGCTGGCCCTGGGGGCGGCTGACGAAAGCGCCTTCGATCGACACGGTTATGCCAAGGCCATGAATACCCAGATCGACTACGGCATCTTTGATTATTGCGGGGCGCGGGTACTCACTTCCGAGTTGTTGTTGGACTCGGAAAGTGGCACGGCCCAGGCGCATTTGCACAAGGCCCGGACCGTGGGGCAGGGGTTGTTTGAGCGTGAGGCCGTCGCGGGATAATTCAAGCGTCGCGAAACAGGTCGTGGGCGTCGAGCAAGCGGTAGGCAATCTCTGGGTTTTTCTCCAGGCCACGGCGAATGGAGGCGGGGATCGACTGGCGGGTCTTGCGGCACATGCCCGGCAGTTCGTCGATGACGATCTGGATCCCGCGCATGCTTTTGACCTCGGTATGCCCGGGCGCGATGTGTACGCGGATGCCCAGTTGGTCGTACATCCGCTGTTGCAGGTGTTCGAGGTCTTGCAGGCTCTTGAGGTTTTCCAGGCGCTCCAGCAGGATTTTTTCCTGCTGTCGCGTCAGTTGCAGAATGCGCAAATCAGCGCCGGGGGCTTCCAGCAGTTGTTCACGGTTGCAGACACAGGCGCCGGGTGGGCAGGGTTGGCGAAGGGTCATTGACGCTCCCGGCAAGGTTCAGTTGTAGGAGCGAGCTCGCTCGCGAAAAACTCACAGGCGCCGCATTCATTCAGCAAACACGCGTTTTGGTTAACGTTTTTCGCGAGCAAGCTCGCTCCTACAGGTTTGTGTGTCAGTAGCTTAAGTGAACGCCCAGGCTGGCCAGCGCTTTCCAGTAGTCAGGGTAGGTCTTGGCTACGCAGTCCGGGTCTTGAATGCGAATGCCCGAGACTTTCAGCCCGGCCAGGGCAAAGCACATGGCGATGCGATGGTCGGCGTGGGTGTCGATCAGTGCGGTGCAGGCGGTGCCAGCCAGGGCGGGGTCGCTGGCGACCAGCAGGTCATCGCCCTCGATGGTCGCCAGGCCCGGGCGAATTTCGTTGAGGCCATCGTGCAGCGCCTGCACGCGGTCACATTCCTTGACGCGCAGGTTCGCCAGTTCAGTAAAGCGCACCGGGGTATTGTTGAATGCGGCGAGCACCGCCAGGGTCGGGATCGCATCCTGCATTTGTGAACCCACCACCGTGGCCTGCATGTTCGGGAATTGCGCGATCACGGCCTGTGCCTTGGCGTCGGGCTGGGTGAAGTCCTGCGCGGCTACACCAATATCGATACGGCCACCGGTCAGTACTTCTGCGGCCCACAGGTAAGTGGCGGCGGAAGCGTCGGGTTCGATCAGGTAATCATGGGCGGTATAGCCCGTGGGGGCCACGCGCCAGGTGGTGTCGTCCACGATGTCTACTTGGGCCCCGAACGCACGCATGCAATCGAGGGTCAGGTCCACATAGCCACGGGCGCCGATGTCCTTGCCGGTCAGCGCCACTTCAATCGGCGCTTCGCCGCACGCCGCCAGCATCAGCAGGGCCGATACGTACTGGCTGGACAAGCCTCCGTCAATCTCAAAACGCCTGGCCTGGACCTTGCCCGCGCCATGCACCGTTACCGGTGGGCAACCGGTGGGGCTGTCGACCTGGATGCCGTTCTGGCCCAGGGTGGCCAGCAGCGGGCCGATCGGGCGTTTTTGCATGTACTCGTCACCGTCCAGTACCACGGTGCCTTGCACGGTGGCGACGGCAGCCGTGAGAAAGCGCATGGCGGTGCCGGCGTTGCCGAGGAACAACGGCTGGGCCGGCAATTGCAGCGAGCCTTGGCTGGTGACGACAAAGGTGGTGTCGTCCGGCTCGTCGATGGTGACGCCCATCTGCCGCAGGGCGACCGACATGTGGCGCGTGTCATCACTTTTGAGCGCACCGCTCAAACGGCTGGTGCCCTTGGCCAGTGCCGCGAGCAACAGCGCACGGTTGGTAATGGATTTGGAGCCGGGGGGCGCGACCTTGCCAGTGAGGGGGAAGTTGGGCGGTGTAACGGTCACGGTTTTCTGCGAACTCAAGGTACAAGGCTCCTGGTCAAGGCAAGGTGGCGTGGAGTGGCCGACGTGCGGACCCGAATCATCAGGCAAACACGCCATGCTTGTCGAGTGAGTGGGTGATCTGCGTGATTTATTGGCATGCGCTGCGTCCCTAATGTAGGAGCGAGCTTGCTCGCGAAAACGTCAACGATAAGCGTGCTTCCTGAATGAACGCGGCGCCTGGAAGTTTTTCGCGAGCAAGCTCGCTCCTACTGCCTTAGCGCTGGCTCAGCCAGTAGTCATGCAGCGCCCGCGCAGCCGGTTCGATTTCGCTGACCTGCAGTTGATGGGCGTTTACATCCAGGTCTGCCGGCAGTTCGAAATTGTCCTGTTCGGCGCAGCAGGAAATCCGCTCCAGTTGCCCGGCTTGTACAGCGGGCAATGGCGGCCAGTTGGCTATCGCCACACCGCGCACATAACCAAAGCACCATTCCTCGGCAAGGGTCACCGCCTGGCCTTGATGTTCGGTTTCATCGAAACGGGCTTTGAATGCCTGGGAGTCAGTGGCCAATTGCGCGGCCAGGGTATTCATATGGCGTACACACAGCTCGAGAAAAGCCTGGGCCTCGTCCATGTTGTCCCATTCAGGGTTTTGCCCGCCCCAGATCGCCGGGAACCACTCGGCCACATCCACCTTGGCCGGGCTGGAAACCAGGGCGGTGAAATAACCGTCGAGTTCGGCCATGTTCAGCACCGAGTGGTCTTCGCCGTATTTGAGCAAGGTGGCGTCAATGAATTCGAAATCGGCGGGAGCGAGTGGTTGGGCGTGCATGGCATTTCCTTAAAACGTCGAGCGCCGCGCACAGCGCGGCTTAAAGCGCAAAGGATGGCCTGTGCATCGGGTTTTATCCAGCGTCTTTTCCCTCACCGTGGCCAGTCCCGTTTTTGGCCGATGCGCCGTGGCGCACCCTTGATATAGTCTGGCCTTTCTCAATCGCCAGTCAGGGATCACTGCCATGTCCGAATACCAAGCCTTCGTTGTCGAACTCAGCGGCAACGTTGCCCATGTGCAGATCAATCGCCCGGAAAAGATCAACGCCATGAACGCGGCGTTCTGGACCGAAATCATCGACATCTTCCAATGGGTCGACGAGACCGACGCCGTGCGTGCCGTGGTGCTCAGCGGCGCGGGCAAGCATTTTTCCTCGGGCATCGACCTGATGATGCTGGCCTCGATCGCCAATGATTTTGGCAAGGACGTGGGTCGCAATGCGCGCCTGCTGCGCCGCAAGATTCTCGAGCTGCAAGCTTCGTTCAACGCCGTGGACACTTGCCGCAAGCCCGTGCTGGCGGCGATCCAGGGCTACTGCATTGGCGGCGCCATCGACCTGATCAGCGCGTGCGACATGCGCTATGCAGCCGAGGACGCGCAATTCTCGATCAAGGAAATCGACATCGGCATGGCCGCCGACGTCGGCACCTTGCAACGCCTGCCGCGCATTATTGGCGACGGGATGCTGCGTGAACTGGCCTACACCGGCCGTCAGTTCGGCGCTGAAGAAGCGCGCAGCATCGGCCTGGTCAATCGCGTGTTTGCCGATCATGAAAGCCTGCTGGCGGGTGTCATGGACCTGGCCCATCAAATCGCCGCCAAGTCGCCGATTGCCGTGACCGGCACCAAGGCCATGATCAGCTACATGCGTGACCACACAGTCAATGACGGCCTGGAATACGTTGCCACCTGGAACTCGGCTATGTTGCAATCCAATGACCTGCGCGTGGCCATTGCGGCCCATATGAGTAAGCAGAAACCCGAATTCGTGGATTGACTGACATGACCCCAGGCTGGATTACCACAACGCTGCTGGACAACGACGCCCCCGGCGGCTGGGCGGTCGCCCGCAGCCGCGAAGGCTTCTTACACGACACCAACGGCCCGCTGTTCCCGCGCGAATGGCTCAAGCGCCAGGACCTGCCGGTGTTTGCCGAACACGGCATCGGCCACCTCGACGGCGAGCCGGTGTACCTGTTGGAACTCGACTCGCCGGCTGATGTGCCAGGGTGCAGTTGGCAGGGCTTGCGTGGCTTTATGCTGCAAGGTGATCACACCTTGTACAAGGTGCTGGGCTACGCCGCGCAGATCGGTACCTGGGCGCGGGAACACCGTTTTTGTGGCAGTTGTGGCCAGGCGATGGTACAGGTGCCGAGGGAGCGGGCGATGTATTGCCAGGCCTGCGACCTGCGCAGCTACCCACGGATCTCACCGAGCATGATCGTGCTGGTGACCCGTGGCGATGACATCCTGCTGGCGCGTTCGCCGCGTTTCGTCACCGGGGTCTACAGCACCCTGGCCGGTTTTGCCGAGCCGGGGGAGTCCGCCGAAGACTGCCTGATCCGTGAAGTGCGTGAAGAGGTGCAACTGGAGGTCAAGAACATCCAGTACATGGGCAGCCAATGCTGGCCGTTCCCTCACTCGATGATGCTGGGCTTTCACGCCGAATACGCCGGTGGCGATATCGTGCCCCAGGCCGACGAGATCGAGGACGCGCAGTGGTTCAATATCCACGAGCTACCGCCGTTGCCGGCGTCACGCTCGATTGCGCGTTACCTCATCGACCTCTACGTGGCCCGCCGTTTAGGCCACGCTGAACCAGTGCTGCCAGGCTAGGCGCACGGTCAGGCCCAGGACCACTGCGATAAACACCGGGCGAATGAATTTGGCGCCGCCGCTGATCGCGCTGCGTGCGCCAAAGAACGCGCCACACATCACCGATACCCCCATCGCCAGGCCGACAATCCAGTCCACCGAACCATTGATGATAAACACCGTCAGCGCCGCCGCGTTGCTGACGAAGTTCATGCTGCGCGCTACGCCGCTGGCCTTCACCAAGTCGATGGGGTGCAGCAGCATCGTGCTGACCGTCCAGAACGCCCCCGTGCCGGGCCCGGCCACGCCGTCGTAGAAACCCAGGCCAAAGCCCTGGGTGGCTTGCCATTTCTTTTTGATCGGTGCCTCGGCGTCCAGTGGCGCCTTGGGCGTGCCACCGAACAGCAGGTACACACCGCAGGCGAAGACGATCACCGGGAGCATCTTGTTCAGGGTTTCGGCAGGCAAGTAATGGGCGACGACCGCGCCGGTCAGTGCGCCGATCAAGGTACCGACGATGGCGTGCACCCATTGGCGTGGGTGGAACAGCTTGCGCCGGTAGAAGGTAAAACTGGCGGTGGCCGAGCCGAAGGTGGAGCTGAGCTTGTTGGTGCCCAGCACCAGGTGCGGCGGCATACCAGCGGTGAGCAGGGCGGGCGTGGTCAACAAACCGCCACCGCCGGCGATGGCGTCGATAAAACCGGCGATAAAGGCGACAACGGCCAGGATGGCCAGGGTGGTGAGGTCAACGCTGAGTTCGAAGGGCATGGGCAGGGCTTATTGTTGGAGGGCCGCAGAAGGCCAGCATCTTACTGCGATGTGACTCAAATGTGGGAGGGGGCAAGCCCCCATAGCAGTGTGTCAGTGACCAATAAGCTGACTGACACACCGCCATCGGGGGCAAGCCCCCTCCCACATTTTTTACCGAGCCCGCTTGTTATTTGTGCGCGCCCAGCCATTCCACGGCCGTGCGCCAGATGCAGATACCCAGGAAGTACGCCGACATCAGCGACCACAGGCCAAATGTCCAAGGGTTGGTGTTTGGGTAATCCACCACCATCAGGAAGCTGCACAGCAGCCAGATGGTGGTCACCGCGATGTTGATCGGCATGAAGCGCTTGACCCGGAACGGGTGCAGGAACTTCATCGGCGTGACGGTCAACAGCGCCAGGCCGATCACGGTCAGCAAGGTGACCCACGCATCCGGCTGGATGATATAGACGCACAGGGCAACGACGTTCCAGGCGGCAGGGAAGCCGACGAAGTAGTTGTCCTTGCTCTTCATGTTCACGTTGCAAAAGCAGAACAGCGACGACACCAGAATCACCGACACCGCAAACAGGTGGGTGAAATCAGGCAGGTCGATGTAGCGGTAGATAAACAGTGCAGGAATGAACACGTAGGTGAGGTAGTCGATCACCAGGTCCAGCACCGAGCCGTCAAAGCTGGGCAGCACCGTGCTGACATTCACCCGTCGCGCCAGCGAGCCGTCGACGCCATCCACCACCAGTGCCAGGCCCAGCCACAACAGGCACGCCTTGGGGGAGTTTTCCAGCAGCGCCAGGGTGGCCAAAAAGGCCAGTACCACACCGGTGGCGGTAAAGCCGTGGGCGCCCCAGGCTTTGAGTCTGGCTACATGCAGGGTCGATATCACGGGCGGTTCTCCAAAAGGTCAAACGGGGCAGCCGACGACGTAGCGCCGTCGAGTCTGGCCAGGGAATGCAGGTATCGACCGGGAAGGGGAGGATAAGGTTCACCGCCCGGCGTATCCGTTAGCGTAGCAAGCGTAGGATGTTTCGGCATCAGCCCTGACGGAACACCAGGGCCTTTAGCCCACTCTGTGGGTCAATGTCAGGGAATTCCGGTGGGTTTTCCAGCCGCTGTACAAACCGCAGGCCCGGTGCTTCGCGGGTCACGCCGTCGATCAGGAAGTCCTCGCCGAAGGCCGGATCGTTCATGCATGCCAGCACGGTGCCGTGGGCACTGAGCAAGTCCGGCAGGCGGCGCAGCACGCGCTGGTAATCCTTGGTCAGCAAGAAACTGCCTTTCTGGAAGGAGGGCGGGTCGATGATCACCAGGTCGTAAGGGCCGTTGTTCGTCACCTTGGCCCAGGACTTGAACAGATCGTGGCCGAGGAAACTCACCCGGCTCAGGTCGTGCCCATTCAGGCGATGGTTGTCGCGGCCACGGCTTAGGGCCCCACGGGCCATGTCCAGGTTCACCACATGGTCGGCGCCGCCTTCGATGGCGGCCACGGAAAAACCGCAGGTATAGGCAAACAAATTCAGCACACGCTGGCCGTGGGCTTGTTCGCGCACCCAGTTGCGCCCGTAACGCATGTCGAGGAACAGCCCGCTGTTCTGTTTTTTACCCAGGTCGATCAGGTAGCGCAGGCCGCCCTCGGTGATGGTCAGTTCGTCGATGGCGTCGCCCACCAGCCATTCGGTGGTGCTTTGCGGCAGGTAGCGGTGTTGCAGGGCCACGGTGTGCACGCCGAAACGGCTCCACTCGATCTGCAACAGCGTGTGCTTCAGGGCATCCAAGTGCTCGGTTTCTTTGAACAAAGCAACCAGCACCACCCCTTGCAGCCAGTCCACCGTCAGTTGTTCCAAGCCCGGCCAGCAACGGCCACGGCCATGGAACAGGCGCCGGGTTTCCGCAGGCGCGTCAGCCAGGGCAGTGAGCAAGTGGGCGTGCAGGGTAGCGAGTGCGTCTGGGTTCATCGTTAAGCGTCAGTCATCGGGCGGGCGGCATTTTAAACACAATTGGGTGGGAACTGGCTTGCCTGCGATGACGGCCTGATGGTCGACGCTTATCTACCTTGGATCGCGGAGCGTGAGTTGGATCATCGTCGGCTGTCAGGGCCGTCACGGGAGCAAGCTCCCTCGCCACAGGTCCAGCGTTGTACCGCAGTAATGTAAATACCTATGGCCAGTTCCCGCAGTGTTTGCGATTTGGGTCAGCGCGTGGCAATCAGCGCCGGCCCGAATGACTCTTTCAAGAAAACCGGGGCGATATAGCGTTCGTAATGTGCCTCGGACAGCAAAAAGAACTCTCGATCTATCGCATCGCGCAAATCTGCCAGGTGGCGTTCACGAAACTCCGGTAACAGCGTCAAACCATAGGCATCCAGCCTGGAAATCACCCGCGCACCCCGCGCAATCAACTGGTATGCCCAGCAATACGGCGACTGGTGCGGCATAAAACGAATCTTGCGCGCTTCCAACTGCTGTCGCAGGCAGTGCGGGTCGAACACTTCCAGCTTGCTGGCCATTACCTGTACCAGCAGTTGTTCCAGACGCAGCCACACCGCCTGTTTTTCCTCGGCGTTATAGCCATTCCACTGGATCACCTCGTGGTGATAGCGCTTGCAGCCCCGACAGATCAGGTCACCGTAGACGGTGGAGCACAGGCCGACGCAAGGGGTTTTGATGGTTTGGTTGGGCATAAAGGCTTGCTTGCAAAGTCTATGGATCATCAATAGCCAATGTGGGAGCGGGCTTGCCCGCGATAGCTGTGTGTCAGTGGGTACATCCGTGACTGATACAGCGCTATCGCGGGCAAGCCCGCTCCCACATTTATTGGTTCGTGTTGATTCAGTCCCAGCTCAACGCGCCGCCGGTCTGATACTCGATCACACGGGTCTCGAAGAAGTTCTTCTCTTTCTTCAAGTCCATGATCTCGCTCATCCACGGGAACGGGTTAGTCGTGCCTGGGTACTCTTCCTTCAAGCCGATC
>NZ_WJZD01000053.1:0-34889 GCF_021609665.1 Pseudomonas sp. PA-1-3F
GATCACCCCGCATTTCCTGATGGGGTTCTTGCTGCTGCAATTGGCCAATTTCACCTACGCCGCCGGGCAAGTCATGTACAAGCACCTGGTGGCGCGTTATCCCAGTGACCAGCCGCACTTCCGGCGTTTCGGTTATTTCTACCTGGGCGCCTTGTTGGTGGTGTTGCCGGCGTTCCTGCTGTTCGGCAAGGCTGACTTCCTGCCGCAAGCGCCGCTGCAATGGGGTGTGCTGGTGTTCCTCGGGTTGGTCAGCACTGCGCTGGGCATGTACTGGTGGAACAAGGGCGCCTGCCTGGTCAATGGCGGCACCCTGGCGGTGATGAACAACCTGCATGTGCCGGTGGGGTTGCTGCTGAACCTGCTGATCTGGAACCAGCACGAACCGCTGGGCCGTTTGGCCCTGGGCGGTCTGGTGATTCTGGGGGCGGTGTGGATCAGCCGGCTGGGTGTGCGTCGGGCGGTATCGTCCCCATCGTGATCACCACCTTGCCTTTGGCGCGGCCTTGTTCGACATAGTCCAGGGCCGCCGCTGTGAATTCGAACGGAAAGGTACGGTCGATAACCGGCCGGATACTGCCGGACTCGACCAGCGCGGTGATTTCATCCAGTTGTGCGCCACTGGCACGCATGAAGACAAACTCATAGCTCACGCCTTGCTTGCGTGCTTTCCTGCGGATACCGCTGCTCAACACACCCATGACCAGGCCCAATAACCAGGGCAGGTTCTGGGCGCGGGCGAAGGCGGGTGTCGGCGGCCCGGAGATGGAGATGAGCTGACCGCCGGGCTTGAGAATCTTCAGTGACTTGGCCAGCGCATCCGGGCCCAGGCTGTTCAGCACCACATCGTAATCCCGCAGCACGGCCTCGAAGGCTTGCTGTTTGTAGTCGATCACTACATCCGCGCCCAACGCCTTGACCCACTCCACATTGGCGGTGCTGGTGGTGGTGGCGACAAAAGCGCCCAAATGCTTGGCCAGCTGGATGGCGATACTGCCCACCCCGCCTGAGCCCGCATGAATGAACACCTTCTGGCCTTTCTTCAGCTTCGCGGTTTCCACCAGCACCTGCCACGCCGTGAGCGCGACCAGGGGCAGGGACGCGGCTTGCTCCATGGTGATGTTGTCGGGTTTGCGCGCCAGTGCGTCTTCGTGCACGGCAATCCGCTCGGCGAAGGTGCCGATACGTTGCTGGGGCGGACGAGCGTAGACTTCGTCCCCCGGCTTGAAGCGTCGTACCGCAGCGCCGACGCTGAGCACCACGCCGGCCAGGTCGTTGCCCAGTGTCAACGGCAATGCATAGGGCAGGATCAGTTTGAATTCGCCCTTGGCGATCTTTGCATCCAGCACATTGACGCTGCTGGCCCGCACCTGAACCAGCACGTCATGTTCACCCACAACAGGCGCGGGGGCCTCGATGAGGCGGCCGGGCTGCTTGCCGTACCGTTCGATGGAAAATGCCTTCATGGTTCAACGCTCGTTGCTTCGGTGAGAAGGGCAGGCGCGGAGCACGCCTGCTACCGGTTGATCAGGCGTTGGCCAGGTAACGCTCGGCAACCTGGGACTGCTTGATCTGCGCCAGCAAGCCTTGCCGCGCAGCCTGCAACGCGTCCCAACGGGCGCCGTCCTGCAACGGCGGAATGGTCACCGGCTCGCGGCGGTCGAAACCGACCAGCGCCGCATCCACCAGATCACCCACTTCCATCACGTCCGTGAGGGTGTTGATATCAATGCCCGCACGCTCCCAGATCTCGGTACGCGTGGCAGCGGGCAGCACGGCTTGCACGTACACGCCTTTGGGCGCCAGTTCCAGGCTCATGCCTTGGGACAGGAACAGCACGAACGCCTTGGTCGCGCCGTACACCGTCATGCCGAATTCCGGGGCCAGGCCCACTACCGAGCCAATGTTGATGATAGCGCCGTTGCCGACTGCCGCCAGGCGCGGGGCGATGGCACTGGCCAGGCGCACCAGTGCAGTGGTGTTGAGGGCGACCAACTGCGCGACGCTGTCGGTGGACTGCTCGATAAAACCGCCGGACTGCGCGGCGCCGGCATTGTTGACCAGGGTGCCAATGCTGGCGTCATCACGCAGGCGCGCTTCAACTGCTGCCAGGTCAGCGGTCTGGGTCAAGTCGGCGGGGAGGATATCAACGCTGACGGCGTGGTGCTCACGCAACCTGGCGGCGAGCGCTTCCAGGCGCGTGATGTCACGGGCGACCAGTACGAGGTCGTGGCCGCGTGCGGCAAAGCGTTCGGCGTAGGCGGCGCCAATGCCGGTCGAAGCGCCAGTGATCAGAACGGTGTTGGAAGTACTCATGGTGTGATGCTCTGTGAGTGCGAGAAGGTTTTATGATGTCGATCATAATCAAAGCTGTCAACGGTTTTGATTATGATCGACATCATAGTAATATGCCTATCTCGCACGCTGTCAGGACCACAGACATGAAGATCACCAAGGCGCAGTCACAGAGCAATCGGGCCCATATCGTCGCGACAGCTTCGGAGCTGTTCCGCGAGCGGGGTTTCGATGGGGTGGGCGTGGCCGAGTTGATGGCTGCGGCCGGTTTTACCCAAGGCGGCTTTTACAAGCACTTCGGTTCCAAGGCGGACTTGATGGCGGAAGCAGCCGCTAACAGTCTGGCGCAGTCACTGGCCGACAGCGCGGAGATGGAGGTGGAGCAGTTTTTCGAGGTTTACCTGTCCAGGCAGCACCGCGACCATCGCGGCGGCGGATGCACATTGGCGGCGTTGTGTGCCGATGCCGCCCGTCAATCGGACACGCTGAAGGCGACCTTTGCCGACGGTTTGGAAAATACCCTGCAGGCCCTGGAAGCAAAGTACAACGCAGCTCATGAGACGCCACAAGAAGGCGTGCGCGCGAAAATGCTCGACAGCATGGCCCATGCCATCGGCGCAATCATGTTGTCGCGGGCGTGCCCGGATGATTCCGCACTGGCCGATGAAGTGCTTGAGGTTTGCCGCAAGGAGATTACGGCGTCACTGCCGTAATCCCGTTTGCATCACTCATGCCGTTTCGGCGATGGGTACCTGCGTGGCCCCGGCCAATGCCGGCAGCACGCCGGCGCGCAGGTCGTTGCCGCTCGGCTGCTGATACAGGCTCAGCCCGAACTCCGGCAACACTGCCAATAGATAATCGAAGATATCGCCCTGGATCCGCTCGTAATCGCCCCACGCCGTGGTGCGGGTAAAGCAGTAGATCTCCAGCGGCACGCCCTGGGCGGTGGTTTGCATCTGGCGCACCATGCAAGTCATGTTGGGCTGGATGTCCGGGTGGCTTTGCAGGTACGCCAGGGCGTAGGCGCGGAAGGTGCCGAGGTTGGTCATGCGCCGACGGTTGGCCGACAGTTGCGCGCTGTGGCCCTGAGCCTCGTTCCAGGCCTTGAGTTCGGCCTGCTTGCGGCTGATATAGCCGCTGAGCAAGTGCACCTGGGTCATGCGCACTTCTTCCTCGTCGTTCAGGAAGCGTACGCCGCTGGCGTCGATGTACAGGCTGCGCTTGATACGGCGCCCACCGGAGGCCTGCATGCCACGCCAGTTCTTGAACGACTCGGACATCAGGCGCCAGGTGGGGATGGAAACGATGGTCTTGTCGAAGTTCTGCACCTTCACCGTGTGCAGGGTGATGTCCACCACATCGCCATCGGCACCCACCTGGGGCATTTCGATCCAGTCACCGACGCGCAGCATGTCGTTGCTGGTCAATTGCACACTGGCGACGAACGACAGCAGCGTGTCCTTGTACACCAACAGAATCACCGCCGACATCGCACCCAGGCCCGACAGCAGCAACAGCGGCGAGCGGTCGATCAGGGTGGCGACGATGATGATCGCGCCGAACACGAACAGCACCATTTTCGCCAGTTGCACATAGCCCTTGATCGAGCGGGTGCGTGCGTGTTCGGTGCGTGCGTAGATATCCAGCAGCGCGTTGAGCAGGGCACTCATGGCCAAAACCATGAACAGAATGGTGATCGCCAGGGCGACGTTGCCGATAAACAGAATGGCGGTCTTGCTCAGGTCCGGCACCAGGTACAGGCCGAACTGGACCACCAGCGATGGCGTCATCTGCGCCAGGCGATGGAAGACTTTGTTATGCCGCAGGTCGTTCAGCCAGTGCAGGGCCGGCTGCCGGCCGAGCAATTTGACCGCGTGCAGGATGAGGTAACGGGCGACCCGTCCCACCACCAATGCCACCACCAGCAACACCAGCAAACCGAGGCTGGAATGCAGGACCGGGTGTTCATCGAGGGCGCCCCAAAGGTCTTGGACGTTGAGCCAGAGCTGTTTGATATCCATGCGTGAACCGATTCTTCTGTAAGACAACACGGGGCGATTAGAGCATTTAAGTGCAACAAAGTTGACGCTCTGGACAAAATCGCTGACAAAAAAGCAGCTGATTAGCCCCGTTCGCGTAAAGAAACTCGGTTTGGGCGCCCGAAACCGGTAACCTATGCAGCTGATATTTGTATTTCTTCGAGGTAGCACCCGTGTTTTCCCAATTCGCCCTGCACGAACGCCTGCTTAAAGCCGTGGCCGAGCTTAAATTTGTCGAGCCTACGCCTGTGCAAGCAGCGGCCATCCCGCTCGCGCTGCAAGGGCGTGACCTGCGGGTGACGGCGCAAACCGGCAGCGGCAAGACCGCCGCTTTCGTCCTGCCGGTACTTAACCGCCTGATCGGCCCGGCCAAGGTGCGCGTCAGCATCAAGACCCTGATCCTGCTGCCGACCCGCGAGCTGGCCCAGCAAACCCTGAAGGAAGTCGAACGCTTTTCGCAGTTCACCTTCATCAAGTCCGGCATCATCACCGGTGGCGAAGACTTCAAGGTCCAGGCCGCGATGCTGCGCAAGGTGCCGGACATCCTGATCGGCACCCCAGGGCGCATGATCGAGCAACTCAACGCTGGCAACCTTGATCTCAAGGAAGTCGAAGTGCTGGTGCTCGACGAAGCCGACCGCATGCTCGACATGGGCTTTGCCGATGATGTGCAACGTCTGGTCGGCGAGTGCGTCAACCGCCAGCAGACCATGCTGTTCTCCGCCACCACCGGTGGTTCGACCCTGCGCGATATGGTCGCCAAGGTGCTGAACAACCCTGAGCACTTGCAGGTCAACAACGTCAGCGACCTGAACGCCACCACGCGTCAGCAGATCGTTACCGCTGACCATAACGTGCATAAAGAACAGATCCTGAACTGGTTGCTGGCCAACGAGACCTACCAGAAGGCCATCGTGTTCACCAACACCCGTGCCGCCGCCGACCGTATCTACGGGCGCCTGGTTGCGCAGGAATACAAGGCGTTCGTACTGCACGGCGAGAAAGACCAGAAGGATCGCAAGCTGGCCATCGACCGTCTCAAGGCGGGCGGCGTGAAGATCCTGGTGGCCACCGATGTTGCCGCACGCGGCCTCGACGTGGACGGCCTGGACCTGGTGATCAACTTCGACATGCCCCGCAGCGGCGACGAATACGTGCACCGTATCGGCCGTACCGGACGGGCCGGCAACGATGGCCTGGCTATCTCGCTGATCTGCCACGGCGACTGGAACCTGATGTCGAGCATCGAACGCTACCTGAAGCAGTCCTTCGAGCGCCGCACCATCAAGGAAGTCAAAGGCACGTACACCGGGCCGAAGAAGGTCAAGGCGTCGGGCAAGGCCGTTGGCGTGAAGAAGAAAAAGACCGACGCCAAGGGCGACAAGAAGAAAACCGGCGCCAAGTCGCCGACCAAGCGCAAGATCGCCAACCGGCCGAAGACCGACAACCTGTCGCTCGTCAGCAAGGACGGCATGGCCCCGCTCAAGCGCCGCAAGCCAGAAGCTCCGGCTGCCGAATAAGCAGGCGGGCCTAAAAAAACCGGACAATGTCCGGTTTTTTTTCGCCATGATCGTTCCCACGCTCTGCGTGGGAATGCCTCCAGAGACGCTCTGCGTCGCGTTGTGCTCAATGCTTCCCCGCAGCCTCTCTGAGCTCCTTGAGCCGCGCATCGATCAACTGGCACTTGTCGGGAAACTTGGCGCTTTCAGTATCCAGGTCCATCTTCTGCAACTCGTCATTCATCTCCTTGGCCTTGTTCGGGCTCTGCTCGGTGAGCTTGGTCACTTCCTTGGCCAGCTCCTCGCGCTTGGCCGTGGCCTCCTCAGGCGTGCAGGCCCAGGCGGGCAGGGTGCTCAACAGCGTGGCGGCGAGGGTCAGCTTCATCAAGGTTTTCATGGTCGGACTTCCTTGGCAGTGATGTGCAGTTGAGGCGGCGAACCTAGGGAAAGTTCAGAGAAATGACGCCCGTCCGTTTGGTTGAACGGCCCGTGCCGGAACGTGTCACTCCCTAAGACGGGCTAACTCCATCGGCCTGCAGGAGGAATCAGGATGACGACTTACAATTGGGATCTGATCGAACGTCTGCTGCATGAAGTGCAGAACGGCGAGGGCAGCTTTGCCCCGCGCAAATACGCCGAACAAGAAGCGGCCGAGAAGGCGACGGCCGGCGAGGACACTGGCAACCTGGACGCACTCAAGAAGACCGCTGCCGATTACGAGGCGCTGCTGTTCAAGCGTGGCTTTATCGAGTCGCGGCCTGAAGAAGAGGGCGGCAATGGCGAGAATTTCATTCTGACGGCGCTGGGTGCGCAATTGCTGGCGCTGATCGACAGCTCGATCCCGGGCAATGATCATCCACGTCAGGTGTTGGATGAGCAGGCGGATGCGCTTGATCCGGCAACGTTCGCTGAAGTGGCCTCCAAAGCCCAGATCGCCTGATCCTCTTATGCCCCGGCGCCCCTGAGGGTGCCGGGTGAACCTGTCGAATCGGTAATCTGCCGCTAAGGTTGCTGACAGCCGGCGACGCCTAATCTGCTGCCATTCAACTCACGGACTTGAATCGGCATGCACTCCACAACCTCCAGACGCACATTCGTCAAAGGCCTGGCCGCAGGCGGCCTGCTAGGCGGGCTCGGGCTTTGGCGCCCGCCCGTGTGGGCACTGACCAGCCCCGGCCAGCCCACGGTACTCGCCGGCAGCGAATTTGACCTGTTTATTGACCAGACCCCCGTCAACCTGACCGGCCGTGCGCGCACAGCGTTGACCGTCAACGGCAGCCTGCCCGGCCCGCTGTTACGCTGGCGCGAAGGCGACACCGTGACCCTGCGCGTGAAAAACCGCCTCGGGGAGCCCTCCTCGATCCACTGGCACGGCATCCTGTTGCCATCGAGCATGGACGGCGTGCCCGGCCTGAGCTTCAAGGGCATCGAACCGGGCGGCCTTTACGTCTACCAGTTCAAGGTCAAACAGCACGGCACTTACTGGTATCACAGCCATTCAGGGCTTCAGGAACAGCAGGGCGTGTATGGCCCGCTGGTCATCGACCCCAAGGAACCCGAGCCGTATATCTACCAGCGCGATTACGTGGTGATGCTGTCGGACTGGACCGATGAAGACCCCGTCGCCCTGATGAAGACCCTCAAGAAGCAGTCCGATTACTACAACCTGCACAAACCCACCGCGGGCGATTTTATCCGGGATGTGGGTAAGCAGGGCTGGTCGGCCACGGCTGCCGACCGGCTGATGTGGGCGCAAATGAAGATGAACCCCACCGACCTTGCGGACGTCAGCGGCGAGACCTACACCTACTTGCTCAACGGCCAGCCGCCTGGGCAGAACTGGACCGGAGTGTTCAAGGCGGGGGAAACGATTCGCCTGCGCTTTATCAATGGCTCGGCGATGACCTATTTTGATGTGCGCATTCCAGGGTTGAAGATGACTGTCATCGCCGCGGATGGTCAGCCGGTAAAGCCGGTAAGCGTCGACGAGTTCCGTATCGCCGTGGCGGAAACCTACGATGTGCTGGTCGAGCCTGTGGCAGAGGCCTATACCCTGTTTGCCCAGTCCATGGACCGCACAGGCTATGCCCGTGGCACCCTCGCCCGGCAGATGGGAGCGACCGCCCCAGTTCCACTGCTTGATCCGCGCCCGTGGCTGACCATGGAGGACATGGGCATGGGCGGCATGGACCACGGCGCGATGGCCGATATGCCGGGCATGGAAGGCATGGATCACAGTGCCATGGGCGCGATGGCGATGCAGAAACACCCCGCCAGCGAGCAGAACAACCCGCTGGTAGACATGCAGGCGATGAACCCGGTGCCCAAGCTGGACGACCCTGGAATCGGCCTGCGCAACAATGGCCGCCGGGTGCTCACCTATGCCGACCTGCGCAGTACCTTTGAAGACCCCGATGGCCGCGCCCCCTCGCGCACCGTCGAATTGCATCTCACCGGGCATATGGAAAAGTTCGCCTGGTCGTTCAACGGCGTGAAGTTTTCCGATGCCGAGTCCTTGCAACTGACTTATGGCGAGCGCGTGCGGGTGGTGCTGGTCAACGACACCATGATGGCCCACCCGATTCACCTGCATGGCTTATGGAGCGACCTGGAGGACGAAAACGGCCAGTTCCTGGTGCGCAAACACACCATCGACATGCCACCGGGCTCCCGTCGCAGTTACCGCGTCACCGCCGATGCCTTGGGGCGCTGGGCCTATCACTGCCACCTGCTGTACCACATGGAAATGGGCATGTTCCGCGAGGTGCGCGTGCATGAATAAGGAAGCGAGCATGAACCGTTGCGTCTCGTCCCTTTGCATCGCTTTCGCCACGCTGGGGTTCGCCCCATGGGCGTTGGCGGCCGAGGATGAATTTCAGGGCATGAGCCCGGCGACGCCAGCGTTGACGCAAAGCCGTACGCCGATTCCGGCGCTGACCGACGCAGACCGCGCAGCGGTCTACAACGCGCCGGGAGGGCATCAGGTACATGACAGCGGCGTCAACTCGATGCTGCTGGTCAACCAGTTGGAATGGCAGGGCGGCGACGGCAACGCGCAGAGTTGGGACATCAAGGGTTGGGTCGGCGGTGACATCGACCGGTTGTGGCTACGCAGTGAAGGCGAACGCAGCGCCGGCCGCACTGAAAGTGCCGAAGCCCAAGCGTTATGGGGGCACGCAATCAGCCCTTGGTGGGATGTGGTCGGCGGCGTGCGCCAGGACTTCAAGCCCGGTGCCAGCCAGAGCTGGGCGGCCTTTGGCCTACAAGGCATGGCGCTCTACAACTTCGAGGCCGAAGCCACGTTGTTTGTCGGCGAATCGGGGCATACCGCCGCACGTCTTGAGGGTGACTACGACATTCTGCTCACCAATCGCCTGATCCTGCAGCCCACCGCCGAACTCAATTTTTATGCGCAGAACGATCCGCAACGCGGCGTTGGTTCGGGCTTGGCGGAAAGTGAGCTGGGCTTGCGTTTGCGCTACGAAGTTCGCCGCGAGTTTGCGCCTTATGTCGGGCTCAGCTGGAACCGCACTTATGGCCAGACCGCGCAATACGCACGGGACGAAGGCGAAGACGTTAACCAACTGCACTGGGTGGTTGGCGTGCGCCTATGGTTCTGACCGCAAGCATCCATCAAGACTGTGCGCTTTTCAGGCATTTAAGCGCCTGGAAGTCGCTGCGGACCTTGTCGATTTTCTGGGTGAGTTTCAGGCGCTGCGCTGGGGAGCTTTGGGCCATCACGTCCACGAGCAAACTGCGCGCGGCGGCTTCGGTCTGTGCGTAGGCGGCGCGGTATTGCGGGGTCCACAGGCTTTCGCGATCCACCAGCAGTTGCTGGATTTTCTGCGGGAAATCGGCATTGTGGCGTTGTTGCAGCGCCTCGATAAATTGCGCCTGCCAATGGGCGCGGTTGCCGATCCACGCTTGGTTTTGCGCGCCCAACTCGGCCGACCAGGCCGTGACGCGGTTTTGCTGGCCTGGGCTCAACGGGCCGATCCAGGCGTCCAGGCGCTTGCTCATACGCTCGGCGCGTTCCTTGATTTGTTGAGCCAGTGGTGGCTTGAGGTATTCGTCCTGGCGTTTGCGCAGGTCCTTGGCCAGGGCATCGCTCATGTCCTTGACCTGCTGATCGTCCAGGCCTTGCAGCAATTGCACGGCTGAGGGCGTGATTTCCCGCGCAATCTCGGCAATTGCCTGTTTGGCTTCGACTGTACGGGTTTGCAACGCGGCGTCGGTGACCTGGTTGCTGTCGACCATCTGTTGCAGGCGGTCGAGCCAGTCCAGGTAGCCAGGCAATTGCGTGGTGCAGTGCCAGGCCAGGTGTTCCTTGAGGGTGTCGTTGAACCAGCTCTTTTGCCCGGCATTCATGTCCAGGTAGTCGTTGAGGGTCCAGGGGATGATCACGTCGAGGTTACGGTAGGCCAGGCCCACGCGATTGCAGCCGGCGAGCATCAGGCTCAGGGTCAGCAGTACCATCAGGAGTTTGAGCCGGCGCAACATGGGCAGGTCCTTGCATGGAGGGCGTTAATGCATGTGAACCTGCGCGGGGTGCGACAGTTCAGCCCATCAATAAAACGACCGCGCGGCCTTCAAGGTCAACAGCCCATCACATTGCGAATTGTGTCCGGAGTAGGCCGAGCAGTCACTGCCGCTGAGGCTGGAGCCGCTGTAGATCAGGTCCAGGTCAATGCCTTTCCAGGCCCGGGAAAACTGTACCGACCAATCGCTGAAACTGCTGATGGCGCCGTTCTCTACCGAGACCGGTGTGCCCAGTTGATGGGTGGTGTACTTCATGCTGACGCCGATGCCGAAAGGCTGGGTGCCGCCCAGGTCTGCAAACAGGGTGCTGTCCTGGCGGTCGGGGTCGTTGCTGAAAGACACGCCAAAGCGATTGCCCAACAGGTTCAGCCCGCCGTAGAACTCTTGGCTGTCGAGGGGGCTGAGCTTGGGGTAGCTGTAGTGGATCAAGCCGACTTCATAGCCCAGGGTCTGGTCGAACGGACGCTTGAAGCCCATGTAGGAGTCGACTTCAAGGTTATTGGCCGACGACAGGCCCATGTTCGGGGAAAACTGGCCGAAATACAGGCCGCTGTCGTGGGTAAGGTCCAGGCCTCCGTGGAACGAGTCGCTGCCAGGGGCGGTCGGCTTGACAAGGCCCTGGGCCATGGTGCGGCTGGGGGTTGTACCTAATTTCAGGTCGAAGTCACCCAATTCGCGCTGGAAGATATGCGCTTCGGCCAAAGGGCTGGCGACCAGGATGCTGACCACGAAAATACAGCGTTTAAGCATGCTTCACTCCATGAAAAGCGAGGAGCAGTAACGGAAAGATTCAGGCAGATGCCCGTGCTAGACGTGTGCAAGGATACCGGCGAATGCCAGGCATTGAGGCCCGTTCGTCGATTAGCTGCGTATTGAGGGTGTCGGGAGGGGGTGGCAACTCTAGTCCTAGCGCCTCGAAGGCAAGACGCTTAGGGACCAGATGCAGTGCGCGGGTATGACTATTACTTCTTGCCCAGGCTGATCTGCTTGGACGGGCCGAAAGTCTGGCCGCTCACGCCCTTGGCAATTTGCTGGATTTCGCCGCCGGACTTGAGGAACGCAGCAATCTGGCTGTTGATCGATTCGCTGGTTTCAACGGCGGGAGCTGGCTTTGCTTTGCTGTTGGATGCTTTTACACGCATGGCGGCCACTAACCTGTAGAAAATTAACTTGGCCAGGCATCGTACAGGAAATACTTGACAATTGCTTGGCAAATATCCCTCAGGATTAATATCCAGCGCTGGAAATAGCCGAAGTTCAACGCCGAAATAAAGCGCTAACTTACTGTTTTAGCTGGAAACCACAGGCCGGGTGGCCCGCTGATGGCCTGCTCAAAGTGAACCGAACGATCAGACGAGTGGGGCGCTGCCATTGGAACGCCATGCCAGCCCGCGATTTTTCAGGCGCGCGCGCGTGCAGGGCCCAACTCGGGTAGAATGCCGCCCACGCAATGAGGGTATTGGAAATGGCTTTAGTCGGGCGCTACAACAGCTTGCAAGTGGTCAAGCACACTAACTTTGGTTTGTACCTCGATGGTGCGCAAGATGGGGAAATCCTCTTGCCTAATCGGTATATCCCTAAAGATATTCCCAGTGAAGATGAAGACTGGCTCAACGTTTTCATTTATCTGGACAGCGATGACAAACTTATCGCCACCACCGAAAAACCCAAAGTTCAAGTCGGTGAATTCGCCAGTTTGAAAGTTGTGGAAGTCAACAGCATTGGCGTATTCCTTGATTGGGGTTTGCCCAAGGATCTGCTGCTGCCGTATTCGGAAGAAAAACGCCAGCTGACCGCAGGTGAGTATTGCGTGGTGCACGTCTACCTCGACAAGCACACCAAGCGCATCACCGCCACCGCTCGCCTTGACCGTTACCTGGACAAGACGCCAGCCAACTACCAGGTGGGCCAGGAAGTCGACCTGCTGGTGGCCGAAGCCACCGACATGGGCTTCAAGGCGATCATCAACAACAAGCACTGGGGCTTGATCCACAAGAACGAAGTGTTCAAGTTCCTGCGCCCGGGCAAGGAAGAGAAGGGCTTTATCAAAGAGATCCGCGCCGATGGCAACATCAGCCTGAGCCTGCAGCCGGTGGGCCAGGAAGCGGCCTCCAGCCTGAACTCGAAGATCCTCGCCAAGTTGCGCGACAACAATGGCAGCCTGCCGGTCAGCGACAAAAGCGACCCGGCGGTGATCAGTAACTTGTTCGGCGTGAGCAAGGGCAACTTCAAGAAGGCCATTGGTGCGCTCTACAAGCAGGGCCAGATCGTGATTCATGCGGATCGCATTGAACTAAGCTGAGTACGCTTCGCTCTCCTGTAGGAGCGAGCTTGTTGTGGCGAGGGAGCTTGCTCCCGCTCGACTGCGTAGCAGTCGCAAGCTTTTTTGGGGGCGCTTCGCACCCCAACGCAAGCAAGCTTGCTCGCCACAACAAGCTTGCCTTCACAGTAGGGCTTGCTCATGTCAAGAAAGTCGTTGTATGCCTACCTCGGTACCTTGCTCGCCTTCCTGGTCCTCGACGGCCTTTGGCTCGGTGTGCTCATGGGGCCCACCTACAAATCCCTGCTTGGCGCGCTGATGCTTGATCAGCCACGCCTGTTGCCTGCCGTATTGTTCTATCTCCTGTATGTCCTCGGTTGCGTAGTGCTGGTTATCGTGCCCAGCGCCAGTTGGCAGCGCGCTGCGCGTTTGGGCGCCTTGCTTGGCCTGGTGGCCTACGGCACCTATGACCTGAGCAACTGGGCCACGCTTCAAGGCTGGTCCGCTGGGTTGGCGCTGATGGACATGGCGTGGGGCACGTGCCTAACCGCCATTTGCTGCACTGTTGGCCACTTGTGTGCAAATCGGCTGTGGCGGTAGAGGGCGGTTGATCAGTACTGAACCGGCTAATAACAACCCGGTACCGGCAACGACCAACGCCGGTTGCAGGCCGCCACTGAGATGGCTGCTGACCGATGCCAACAGGGGGCCGCTCAATTGGCCGACGGCGAAGCTGGCGGTCAGCAACCCCGTGCTGCGTTGGTAGCCATGGGGCGCGACCTCCCTTAATCGCGCCATCACCAACTGCATGCAGGCCAGAAATGGCGCACCGCACAGTAAAACGCCCAACGCCAAGCCCCAGCCATTGCCGAACAGGCAGGCGAACACCCCTGCCGCTTGCAGCCATAAAGTCGCCATCAGCCAGCGACGGGTGGTGTTCGGGTGCTTGCGGCGCAGGCTGGCTACCCCCACTCCCAGCGCGGCCGCCAGGCCAAAGCAGGGCCAGAACAAGTCGGCCTGCCAGGCGCCGTGGAATTGTGCGCTGGCCATCTGCGACAGAAAGGTCGCCGGGATGATGTAGCCCAGGCCGTACAAGAAATAGATACAGCACAAGTGCGCGATGCTGCCGTTGCTCCCCGCGCTGGTGGGCTGTGTCACGGTGAGGGTCGGCTTGGGTAGAAACGGCAGGATCGCCAGCAACATCACCAGCGCCACCGTCCCGTAGATCAACCACAGCGCGGCAGAGTTTTGCCCCGATAGGTCCGACACCAGCGCCAGCAGCCCCGTCAGCACAATCCCCAACCCCGGCCCAGCAAACACCAGCGCACCCAGGCGCGGGCGGCCGGCGGCAATCGCCAGTGGCTGGCTCAGGCTGGTAATCATCACCAGGGCCCAGGCACTGGCGACCCCGGTGCCGAAACGCAGCAACAAATGCGGCCAGAACCCGTTAGCCCAGTAGGACGCCAGGGTCAGCAATACGCACAACCACAGCCCGCCGTAGAGGCGCCCGCGCACATGCTGATGGCTGCGGGCAAAGATCGAGTCCACCGCGCCGACAAAATAGCCCAGGTAATTGGCGGCTGCGATCAGGCCGGCGCCGGTCAGGTCGATCTGGCCTTCACTGAGCAAATGCGGCATTTGCGGAGTCAGGGCGAAGCGGCCAATGCCCATGGCCATCATCAGGGCGACGAAGCTGGCGAGTAAACGAATCAGCGGGGACATGGTCAGGTTTCCTGCAAAGAAGCGAATGGCTTGCAGGCTAAGACGGATTGACTTTCTGTAAAATTGAATAATAGTGAGTAACTTGTTCAGTTTTGGAGAAAGTAATGGAGTTCAGTCAATTGCGCATTTTCCAGGCCGTGGCGGAAGAGGGCTCCATCACCCGCGCCGCTGAGCGCCTGCACCGCGTTCCCTCAAATCTGTCGACCCGGCTTAAACAAATGGAAGAGCAACTGGGTGTCGATCTGTTCGTGCGCGAGCGCCAGCGTTTGCAGCTTTCTCCGGCAGGCAAGGTACTACTGGACTACAGCACCCGCCTGCTGGCGCTGCACGATGAAGCCCACGGCGCCGTACAAGGCGGGCAACCGGCTGGTGATTTCGTATTGGGCAGCATGTACAGCACCGCCGCGGTTCATTTGCCGAAGCTGCTGGCGCGCTATCACAAGACTTACCCCATGGTGAATCTGCAGGTGCAGTCGGCGCCCAGCGGGGAGTTGCTGGAAGGGCTGATTACCGGGCGCCTGGACGCAGCCTTCGTCGACGGCCCGCTGACCATCGCCACCCTGGATGGCGTACCGCTGTGCGAAGAGCGCCTGGTGCTGATTTGCGAGGCCGATCATCCGCCGGTGCGTGGCCCCCAGGATGTGGCGGGCCGTGCAGTGTTCACGTTCCGGCGCAGTTGCGCCTACCGCACGCGCCTGGAAACCTGGTTTTCCCATGAGCGTGTGGCGATGGGGCGGGCGATCGAGATCGAGTCCTACCAAGGCATGCTCGCCTGCGTGATCGCAGGTTCCGGCGTGGCGTTGATGTCTGAGTCCATGCTCGCAAGCCTGCCCGGCAAGGACAGCGTGTCCGTTCATCCGCTGACTGGGCCTTTTGCCACTGCGACCACCTGGCTGATGTGGCGAAAGGGCATGCTCGGCGCTAACCTCAATGCATGGATCGACCTGCAGCAAGACGGCAACCCGCGATGCGTGCAAGACACACGTGCCATTGCTTGAACGATCCGTCAGGATTCGGATCAATTCAGTAATAGTTCGTTGTGGTTTCCTTCAAGCATTACCTAGGACTTAGGGCTACTATCACTGTAGGAAACGGCGACAGAACTCACGCCGGCCAGCACTACCCTCAAAGGGGGCAATCATGAAAGAGAAAATCCAAAACTGGCTCCACGACCTCGGCGTTGCATTGGGCTTGATCGAGCCTCCGCTGCAACCGGTGCCGATTCGCACGGATGACGAGCAACGTCGGCCACGTCGCCGCTAATCACGCGGTCTAAAAAATGTGGGAGCGGGCTTGCTCGCGAATAGGGTGTATCAGCCAAAATAAGGTTGAATGACACACCGCTTTCGCGAGCAAGCCCGCTCCCACAGTTGTTTCGCACCAGGCGAAAAAAAACGGGCGCGACCTCCGACGTCGCGCCCGCTGAAGAAAATATCCCCGTCCCTGTTATAGCTCAAACCACCGCAGCCGCCACCTTGGCCGGCCGACGCGACAGCAAACTCACCAGTACAAAGCTCACCAGCGCCACCGCCAGGCTGTAGTAGATCGGCGTATTTGCATCCAACCCATCCTTGAACATAAATACCAGCGCGGTCACAAAGCCCAGGCTCATGGACGTGATTGCGCCCGAGGTGGTCGCGCGCTTCCAGAAGATCGCGCCGATCAAGGGCACCAACATACCGCCCACTAACAGGTTATAGGCCAGGGTCAGGGCGCTGATCACATCGTTCACCACCAATGCGATACCCAGCACGGCAATGCCGGTCAACAGGGTGAACAGGCGGTTGATGCGCAGGCTCGACGCCTTGCCGCCGCGCAGGCGGGGCAGCAGGTCTTCGGTCAATACGGTGGAGGCGGCGAGCAGGCCGGCGCTGGCGGTGGACATCATGGCGGCCAGCGCGGCGGCGATGACCAGGCCGCGAATGCCGTCCGGCAGCGAAGCTTTGACGATCGCGGCGAAGGCATTGTTGACGTTGTCCAGGTCCGGGATCAGCACATGGGCAGCCATGCCGATCAGCGCACAGGCCAGGCCGTACAGGATGCAATAGAAGCCGGCGAAAGTGCCTGCGTACTGGGCGACCTTTTCGTCACGGGCGGTGAAGACCCGTTGCCAGATATCCTGGCCGATCAAGATGCCGAAGAAGTAGATCATGAAGTAGGTGATGATCGTGTCCCAGCCGATCGCGGTGAAGCTGAAACTCGACGCCGGCAGTTTGGCCACCAGTTCATCCCAGCCACCGACGCGGTACAGGCAGATCGGCAACAGTATGAACATCAGGCCGACGGTCTTGATCACGAATTGCACGATATCGGTGAGGGTCAGCGACCACATGCCACCGATGGTCGAATACACCACCACCACGCCACCGCCCACCAGTACCGACATCCAGAACGGCAGGTCGAACAGCACTTGCAGCACGGTGCCGATGGCCAGGATCGAGGTCACGCCGATCATCAGCGCATAGGCCAGCATGATCACCGCGCTGGCCTGGCGGGCCATGGGGTTGTAGCGTTTTTCCAGGACCTGGGTGACGGTGAAGATTTTCAGCTTCAACAGGGGCTTGGCCAGGAACAGGTTCAGGGCAATGATGCCCGCGCCGAGCGCGGCGCACAGCCAGAAACCCGAAATACCATGCACATACCCCAGGCGCACGGTGCCGACGGTGGAGGCACCGCCCAGCACCGTGGCGGCCATGGTGCCCATGTACAGCGATGGGCCGAGGTTGCGGCCGGCGACCAGGTAGTCTTCGTGGGTCTTGGCGCGACGCATGCCGTAGTAGCCGAGCACCAGCATGCCGGCGGCGTAGATGAGTACGACGAATAAATCCAAAGCCATGACGGCGGTTCTCCGATTATATTTTTTATGGGCGATCAGGCGGCAGCTGGCTCGGTAAATACGCGAGCGAAAGTCAGGTACATCGTTGTGGGGACCTGTTAGATCCCCTGGGTTGTTAATGTGAAGATGCTGTGTCAGCGATGCGCGACGCCAGGCAGTACGCAGAGCATTTCGTACAGCAAGTTGGCGCCCAGCAGCGAGGTATTGCCGGTGGTGTCATAGGGCGGCGACACTTCTACCAAGTCGCAACCAATCAGATCCAGGCCCTGGCAGCCACGGATGATTTCGATGGCCTGGATGGTGGTCAGCCCGCCGATTTCCGGGGTGCCGGTGCCGGGAGCCCAGGCGGGGTCGATGCCGTCGATGTCGAAGCTCAGGTACACCGGGCCGCCGCCGACTTTTTCTCGCACTTCGGCCATCAGCGGCGCGAGGGAGTGATGCCAGCATTCTTCGGCCTGGACCACGCGGAAGCCTTGCTTGCGGCTCCAGTTGAAGTCTTCGGCGGTATACCCCTGGGCGCGCAGGCCGATCTGCACCACGCGGTCGCAATCGAGCAAGCCTTCTTCCACGGCGCGGCGGAAGGTGGTGCCGTGGGCAATTTTCTCGCCGAACATATGGTCGTTGACGTCGGCGTGGGCATCGATGTGCACCAGCCCGACCTTGCCATGTTTTTTGTGGATCGCCCGCAGGATCGGCAGGGTGATGGTGTGGTCGCCACCCAGGGTCAGGGGGATGGCGTCGTGCTCGAGGATCTCGTCGTAGGCCTCTTCGATGATCCGCACCGCGTCGAGCAGGTTAAAGGTATTGATCGCCACGTCGCCGATATCGGCCACCGACAGTGAGTCGAAGGGTGCGGCGCCGGTGGCCATGTTGTAGGGACGGATCATCACCGACTCGGCGCGGATTTCCCTAGGGCCAAAGCGTGTACCGGCGCGCAGCGAGGTGCCGATATCCAGAGGCACGCCGACGAAGGCGGCATCCAGGCCCTTGGCGGTTTGCAGGTGGGGAAGACGCATCATGGTGGCGATGCCGGCGAAGCGCGGCATTTCGTTGCCGCCCAGTGGTTGGTGGAAAATCTTGTCCACGGGATTGCCTCATCGTTGTTTTGTTTATTGATGGCCGATTCTGCGAAAAGCCTGGCTTAGGAAGAATCGGCAGAGGCAAATACTTAGTTCAGATTTTTCTAAACTAAAGCCTGAGTTAAACTCCCTGATCCCTGTAGGAGCGAGCTTGCTCGCGAAAAACGTCAACGATGATGCGCAGCCCCAGAATGTACGCGGCGTCCTCAGGTTTTTCGCGAGCAAGCTCGCTCCTACAGTTGATCGTTCCCACGCTCTGCGTGGGGATGCATCCTGTGATGCTCTGCGTCACGCTTCATTGGAGCCCCCATGGCCAACGCCTTGCCCGACCTGAAACTCCTGCGCATCTTCGTCAGCGTCGTGCGCCACCAAGGGTTTGCCAACGCCCAGCACGAACTCAACCTGTCGACGTCGGCCATCAGCACCTACATGAGCCAACTCGAGTCAGCCTTGGGCCTGGTGCTGTGCCATCGTGGCCGTGGCGGCTTCAGCCTGACCAGCAAGGGCGAGCTGTTTCATCAGGAAACCCTGCGCCTGTTGGGCGAACTCGAAGGTTTCGAGCAGTACGCCGCCGCGTTGAAAGGCGAATTGCGCGGCACCCTCAAGCTCGGAGTGCTCGACTCCACCGTCAGCGACAAGGCCTTGCCGTTCGCCGAAGTGATTGGCGCCTACAGCTTGGAGCACCCGGCAGTGCATTTGCACCTGTCGGTGATGAGCCCCTACGAATTGCAACTGGGGGTGCAGGACAACCGCCTTGACCTGGCCATCGGTGCGTTTTCCAACCGCATGAGCGGGCTGGTCTACATGCCGCTGTACCGCGAACAGCACTGGTTGTATTGCAGCACCCGGCACCCATTGTTCAACGAGCGGCGCATCCCGGAACAAGTGATCACCCAGCAACGCATGGTCGGGCGAGGTTACTGGAGCCAGGCCGAGCTGGCGCGCCACGGCTTCAAGCACAGCGCTGCCACGGTGGAAAGTATGGAGGCGCAACTGATTCTGGTGCTGTCGGGCGCTTATATTGGCTACCTGCCCGAACACTACGCCCAGGCCTGGGCTGACAAGGGCGATCTGCGCGTTTTGCTGCCGGCGACTTTCGGCTACCAGGCGCCGTTTTCGCTGATCATGCGCCGTGGCCGCAGCCGCGAGCCACTGATCCAGACCTTCCGCGATTTGCTCAAGACCCAGCTCAACCAGGCCTGAAAACACCATGTCCCGACCCCATTGCCCGCGCTGCCTGCGCCCGACCACGCACTGCCTTTGTGCGCTGATCCCCCACCTTGACAGCCGCACTCGTGTGTTGGTGTTGCAGCACCCGAGCGAGGTCGGCCATGCGCTCAATACTGCACGGTTGGCAGCGTTGGGCCTGAACAACGCGCAGTTGGTGGTGGGGGAGGTGTTTGATGACCTTGCGACGCTATTGAACCCGCCTGGCTATCGGCCACGCCTGTTGTTTCCGGCGGATGATGCCGAGCCGCTGCACGCCTACGCACCTGACGATCAGCCACTGCTGTTGGTGGTTCCCGATGGCACCTGGCGCAAGGCGCGCAAACTGCTGCACCTCAACCCTTTGCTGGCGGCATTGCCCCGGGTGACATTGGCCGAAGGCAGCGTTTCCCGCTATCGCTTGCGCAAGGCGCCGGGGCCTGGCGCCTTGTCGACGGTCGAAGCGATCACGCAAGCGTTGCAGGTATTGGAAGCGCCGACGTCGTTCGAGCCACTGCTCAAACCCTTTGAAGCGCTGATCGAAGGGCAGATTGCTGCGATGGGCGATGAAGTATTCCAGCGCAACCATGGCGACCCGACATAAACCCGGCTTATGCCTTTAAGCCATAAGCACCACACTTTGCGTGATATGGCCCGCCGGCCTTTCCCGGTATGATGTGCGCCCCGCAGTCTGGATTGCGAATACGCCATGACCTTGCAGTACCCAACAATCGCCGATTGTGTCGGCAACACGCCCCTGGTCCGCTTGCAACGCATGGCGGGTGAAACCAGCAATACCCTGTTGCTCAAACTCGAGGGCAACAACCCGGCCGGCTCGGTCAAAGACCGCCCGGCGCTGTCGATGATCGCCCGCGCCGAGTTGCGTGGGCAGATCAAACCCGGCGACACCCTGATCGAAGCCACCTCGGGTAACACCGGGATCGCCCTTGCCATGGCCGCAGCGATCAAGGGTTACAAGATGGTGCTGATCATGCCCGACAACGGCAGCGCCGAGCGCAAGGCGGCGATGACCGCCTATGGCGCCCAGCTGATCCTGGTGACCCAGGAAGAAGGCATGGAAGGCGCCCGTGATCTTGCCGAGCGCATGGCCGCCGAAGGCCGTGGCGTGGTGCTCGATCAGTTCGCCAATGGCGACAACCCCGAGGCGCACTACACCAGCACCGGCCCGGAGATCTGGCGCCAGACCCAGGGCACCATCACTCACTTCGTCAGCTCCATGGGCACCACCGGTACCATCATGGGCAACTCGCGCTACCTCAAGGAGCAGAACCCGGCGATCCAGATCGTCGGCCTGCAACCGATGGAAGGCGCGGCCATCCCGGGTATTCGTCGTTGGCCCGAAGAGTATTTGCCGAAGATCTACAACGCCACGCGGGTAGACCGCATCATCGACATGGCCCAGCGCGAAGCCGAAGACACCACGCGCCGCCTGGCCCGTGAAGAGGGCATCTTCTGCGGCGTGTCCTCCGGTGGCGCCGTGGCCGGTATGTTGCGCTTGTCCAAAGAAGTGGAAAACGCGGTGATCGTCGCGATCATCTGTGACCGAGGCGACCGTTACCTGTCGACCGGCATTTTCGACGAACCCAACTGATGGCCAAGCACGAGAGAGGCCTGCGCTTCCAACCGACGGGCGGCAGCCGGGCCCCACAGATACCCGTGGGCAAGAAACAGCGCCTGACCATTGAGCGCCTGGCCAATGATGGCCGGGGCATCGTGTTCTTTGAAGGCCGCACCTGGTTTGTGAACGGTGCGTTGGCCGGAGAAGAGGTGGAAGCACGGGTGTTGGGCGCCCATGGCAAAGTGGTCGAGGCGCGCACCGAGCGGGTGTTCCAGGCCAGCGAGTTGCGTCGCCCGGCACCCTGCGCCCATGTTGGCCGCTGCGGCGGTTGCAGCGTGCAGCACCTGCCCCATGAAGAACAACTTGCCCTGAAACAGCGCATGCTTGCCGAGCAATTGTCCCGGGTGGCCGGTGTCGAGCCACAGGAGTGGGCAGCGCCGTTGAGCGGGCCGGAGTTCGGTTATCGGCGCCGCGCCCGCGTGGCCGTACGTTGGGACGCCAAGGCGAAGAAACTCGAAGTGGGTTTTCGCGCCGTGGCCAGTCAGGACATCGTCGCTATCGATGATTGCCCGGTGCTGGTACAGGCCTTGCAACCGATCATGCAGCGTTTGCCAACGATGCTGCGTCGCTTGAGCAAACCGCAGGGGTTGGGGCATGTCGAGTTGTTCAGCGGCTCGTCCATCGCCGTGTTGCTGCGGCATATGGCGCCGTTGTCCGAGACTGACCTGCAGATCCTCAAGGAATTCTGCACCTTCCATGACGCCCAATTGTGGCTGCACGGGGAAGGGCAGCCGGAGCCCGTCGAGCCGGGTCAGGCCCTGGGCTTCCGTTTGGAGGCGTGGGATCTGGAGCTGGCGTACCGTCCGGGCGACTTTGTGCAGGTCAACGCCGGGGTCAATCAGGCGATGGTCGCCCAAGCGCTGCAATGGCTGGCGCCACAAGCCGACGAACGGGTACTGGACCTGTTTTGCGGCCTGGGCAACTTTGCCCTGCCACTGGCTCGCCACGTACGCGAAGTGGTGGCGGTGGAGGGCGTACAGGCCATGGTGGACCGTGCGGCCCTCAATGCCGTCAGCAACCATTTGCATAACGCACAGTTTTTTCAGGCCGATTTGTCCCAGCCTTTGACCGACGCAGAATGGGCCAAACAGGGCTTTTCTGCGGTACTCTTGGACCCACCCCGCGATGGTGCCCTGGAGGTTGTGCGCAAACTTGCCGCCTTGGGGGCCAAGCGCCTGGTGTATGTGTCCTGCAACCCAGCCACGCTGGCGCGGGACACGGTTGAGTTGGTCAAGCAAGGCTACCGGCTAAAGCGTGCCGGGATCCTCGACATGTTTCCGCAGACCGCGCATGTCGAGGCCATGGCGTTATTTGAAGCGGGCTAGGATGCCCGTTTAATCCGACTGGCCTGCGTTCTCCAGGGCCTGAACACTGCCACGGAGCTCGCAGTAAAAGTCGGCGATGATTTTGGCGCATCGAAGGTGCGTCGTAGGGAAGGTAAGCAAGATGGTACAGGTGAGAGCACACCAGCCGATCAACACCGACGGCAGTATCAATCTCGAGGCATGGCTGGATCATGCCGTCAGTGTCGACCCGGCACTGGACCGTGAAGCCTTGAAAGCAGCCTGCGAGTTCGCTCGTGAGTCTGAACAGCAAGACAATGCGGCCAAGAACCTGTGGGCCGAAGGCACTTCAAGTTTTCGCACTGGCCTGGAAATCGCCGAGATCCTCGCCGATCTCAAGCTGGACCAGGATTCGCTGATCGCCGCCGTGCTCTATCGCGGCGTGCGCGAAGGGCATATTCCGTTGGCCACCGTTGGTCAGCGTTTCGGTTCGGTGGTGGCCAAGCTGATCGACGGCGTGCTGCGCATGGCCGCCATCAGTGCCAGCCTCAGCCCGCGTCAGTCCATGGTGCTGGGCACCCAGGGCCAGGTAGAAAACCTGCGCAAAATGCTGGTAGCGATGGTCGACGATGTGCGCGTCGCCCTGATCAAGCTGGCCGAGCGTACCTGCGCGATCCGTGCGGTGAAGACCGCCGATGACGAAAAGCGCAACCGTGTGGCCCGCGAAGTCTTCGACATCTACGCGCCACTGGCCCATCGCCTGGGCATCGGCCACATCAAGTGGGAGCTGGAGGATTTGTCCTTCCGCTACCTTGAGCCCGACCAATACAAACAGATCGCCACGTTGCTGCACGAGCGGCGCCTGGATCGCGAGCGCTTTATCAGCGACGTGATGGGCCAGTTGCGTTCGGAGTTGCAGGCTACCGGCGTGGACGCCGATATCAGCGGCCGCGCCAAGCACATCTATTCCATCTGGCGCAAAATGCAGCGCAAGGGCCTGGCCTTCAGCCAGATCTACGACGTGCGTGCGGTGCGCGTGCTGGTGCCGGAAATGCGCGACTGCTACACCGCGCTGGGTATCGTCCACACGCTGTGGCGGCACATTCCCAAGGAATTCGACGACTACATCGCCAACCCCAAGGAAAACGGCTATCGCTCGCTGCACACGGCGGTAATCGGCCCTGAAGGCAAGGTGCTGGAAGTGCAGATCCGCACCCACGCCATGCACGAAGAAGCCGAGCTGGGGGTGTGTGCGCACTGGCGCTACAAGGGCACCGACGTCAAGGCCGGGTCCAACCAGTACGAAGAGAAGATCTCCTGGCTGCGCCAAGTGCTGGAATGGCACGAAGAACTCGGCGACATCGGCGGCCTGGCCGAACAACTGCGGGTGGATATCGAGCCGGACCGGGTCTATATCTTCACGCCTGACGGCCACGCCATCGACTTGCCCAAGGGCGCCACGCCGCTGGACTTCGCCTACCGCGTGCACACCGAAATCGGGCATAACTGCCGCGGCGCCAAGATCAACGGGCGCATCGTGCCGCTCAACTACAGCCTGCAAACCGGTGAACAGGTCGAGATCATCACCAGCAAGCACGGTACGCCGAGCCGCGACTGGCTGAACCCGAACCTGGGTTACATCACCACTTCGCGGGCGCGGGCGAAGATCGTCCACTGGTTCAAGCTACAGGCGCGTGACCAGAACGTCGCCGCCGGCAAGACCTTGCTTGAACGCGAACTGGCGCGCCTGGGCCTGCCTCAGGTGGACTTCGACAAGCTGGCCGAAAAGGCCAACATGAAGATCGCCGAAGACATGTTTGCCGCCCTCGGCGCGGGCGACCTGCGCCTGGCGCAACTGGTCAACCTGGCCCAGCAACTGGTCGAGCCGGAGCGCGGCAACGAACAGCTGGAGCTGATCCCGCGCAAAGCCACTGGCTACAAGCCGGGCAAGCGTGGCGATATCCAGATCCAGGGCGTGGGCAACCTGATGACGCAAATGGCCGGCTGCTGCCAGCCGTTGCCGGGCGACGCCATTGTCGGCTACATCACCCAGGGCCGTGGTGTGAGCATTCACCGCCAGGATTGCGCCTCGGTGCTGCAACTGGGCGGGCGCGAACCGGAGCGGATCATCCAGGTCAGCTGGGGCCCGGTGCCGGTGCTCACTTACCCGGTGGACATCATCATCCGTGCCTACGACCGTTCCGGCTTGCTGCGTGACGTCTCGCAAGTGCTGCTCAACGAGCGGATCAACGTGCTGGCGGTCAACACCCGTTCGAACAAGGAAGACAACACTGCGTTGATGTCCCTGACCATCGAGATTCCGGGGCTGGACGCACTGGGACGGTTGCTGGGGCGGATTTCCCAGTTGCCGAACATCATCGAAACCCGGCGCAACCGCACCCCATGATTAGCAGGATGACAGCCGACTGACATGTGGAGTTGTTTTCTGTGGGAGCTGGCTTGCCTGCGATAGCATCACCTCGGTTTAACTGAAGCGCCGAGTCGCAAGCATCGCAGGCAAGCCAGCTCCCACATTGGATTTTCAGCGGAAAGAGATACGATGTATTCACTCGAAGACCTGCTGCACCTGATGAGCCGCCTGCGCGACCCGCAGTACGGCTGCCCGTGGGACATCAAGCAAACCTACGCGACCATCGTCCCGCACACGCTGGAGGAGGCCTATGAAGTGGCCGACGCCATCGAGCGCGGCGACTTTGACCATCTGCAAGGCGAGCTGGGCGATCTGCTGTTCCAGGTGGTGTATTACAGCCAACTGGCCCGGGAAGAAGGGCGCTTCGAATTTGCCGGCGTGATCGACAGCATCACCCGTAAGTTGATTCGCCGGCATCCTCACGTGTTCCCAACCGGCGACCTGTACGCGCCGCTGGATATCCCGCAGTTGAGCGAAGAACAGGTCAAGGAACGCTGGGAGCAGATCAAAGCTGAGGAGCGCGCAGAAAAGTCCGAGGCTCCCGAGCAACTCTCCCTGCTCGATGATGTGCCCACCGCCTTACCTTCGTTGTCCCGTGCGGCCAAATTGCAAAAGCGCGCCAGCCAGGTTGGTTTCGACTGGCCTTCCGCGTTGCCGGTGGTGGACAACGTGCGCGAAGAGTTGGACGAAGTGCTCGAAGCCATGGCCGATGACGACGCGGCGGCCATCGTCGATGAAGTCGGCGACCTGCTGTTTGCCGCGGTCAACCTGGCGCGTCACCTCAAGGTCGACCCGGAAACTGCCTTGCGCGGTGCCAATGCCAAGTTCGAACGACGTTTCCGATTTATCGAACAGGCATTGCGCGATACACACCAACCCATAGAAGATTGCACCCTCGAAGAGTTGGACGCCCTCTGGGGTGAAGCCAAACGTCAGGAAAAGAATGTGTCCAGCTGCGGTTGAGCAGTTGCCTAAGTGAGTAAGCACCATGAGCCTTTCCCTTCGCGACCAGTTGCTCAAAGCAGGTCTGGTCAACCAAAAGCAGGCCAAGCAGGTCGGCAAAGAGAAACAGAAACAGCAGCGCCTGGTCCACAAGGGCCAGGCCGAAGTCGATGATACCCAGGCGCGCCTGGCTGCTGAGGCACACGCCGAGAAGGTCAAGCGTGACCAGGAGCTGAACCGTCAGCAGCAGGAAAAAGCCGAAGCCAAGGCGCGTACCGCCCAGGTCAAGCAACTGATCGAGACCTCGCGCCTGCCCAAGCTGACCACCGAGGACTACTACAACTTCGTGGATGACAAGAAGGTCAAGCGCCTGTCGGTCAACACGCTGATGCGCAACAAGCTGAGCAACGGCTCCCTGGCTATCGTGCACCACGGCGGCGGCTACGAGGTGATCCCGCGGGAAGCGGCGCTTAAAATCCAGGAGCGCGCTCCGGAGCGTATCGTGCAGCTCAACATCCTCACCGAAAGCCAGGTGCCGGACGAGGATGATCCGTACGCCGCTTACCAGATCCCTGATGATCTGATGTGGTAAGCCGCTGGAAATGACAAACCCCGCCAAAAGGCGGGGTTTGTGTTTTAAGCGTGCAGCACCAACCGGTTACCAATCCACTGCGTAACTCAGGCTGAAGGTACGACCCTCGGCATTCGGGTACGGTGCGCGGGCGTTGGCCTGGGCGAACATGTTCTGGTAGTTGCGGTTGGTGAGGTTGTACACCGCACCTTCGAGGCGGCCTACCGGTAGCCTTACCGAGCCCAGCAGGTCGACCAGGGTGTAGCCCTGGATATCGCGACCGTTGTTGTCCTTTGCCGCAGCGTCATAATTGGCCAGGCGCATCCCCTGCAAGCGCAGGCTGTAGTCGTCACGCTCGTAGCCGACAAACGCTGTGGTCTTGGCGGGGGAGATGCGGGTGGCAGGCAGGTCGATCCACTTGCCGTTCTGCTGGGTCTCGCCTTTGGCGTAAGCGTAAGTACCACCGACGGACCATTGGTCGGTGATGTTATAGGTCAGGCCGGTTTCGACGCCACGCACGCGTTCTTTCTGATTGATCAGGCGCAGCACACGATCATTGGCATCATAGAACTGCGTGACATCCGAGGTGTTTTCGTACGCGGTGACACTGGCCTGCCACTTGTCCCAGTCGCCACGCCAGCCCAGCTCGTAACTGTCGACCTTCAAGGCCTGGGCATTGAGGTCCTGGATATCGTATTTGCTGTTCACGTCACGCAGGAAGCGCTGGATATCCGGCAGGGAAAAGCCCTGGCTGAAGTTGACGAACACATCCTGGTTGTCGGTCAGGTGGTACACCGCACCGAGGTTATAGAGCGTGTCATCGTATTTGAGCGTGCCGCCGGGCAGTGTCGCGCGGTTGCCGGTCTGGACGATTTCGCCGTATGCGATGCTGTCGGAGACCTTGCTTTCAATCCATTCGCGACGTACGCCACCGCGCAAGGTCCAGTTGTCGATGTCGTAGGAGAGCTGGCCAAAGATGGCTTTGGTGGTGGTCTCGATATCTGGACCCAGTTCGAACGTGGTACCGGTTTTCGTGTAGGTCAGGCCATTGACCCGGTATTGGTCGCCACGCTGGCGTGAGGTTTCATGGTCGTAGTCCGCGCCCCATACCAGGTTGCCCGTTGCCGGGCCGATGTCCGGCATCTGGGTATCGACCGCTGCACGCAGGCCGTAGACGTCCTGCACGCTGTTGTTATCTGACACGCCTGCCCGGCCTCGGGACAGGTCTGGAAAGAACAGGGCGTCGGCCCGCCGCCAGTAGCTTTCGATCTGCAGGCCCTGGCCGTAGAAATCCTTGTCGGCGTAGTTGAGGTTGACCGCCTGGTTGTGGGTGTAGGGTTGGTCGCCCAGGTCCAGGCCTTTTACGGCGACTGCGTTGCTGGTGATGCGGGGGTTCTTGGTGTAGCGGGTGTCTTGTTCGTCCTTGTAGTCTTGCAGCGACAGGCTGATCTTCTTGTCGTCATCAAGCTCATAGCCGAAGCGACCTTGCAGGTCGTAGGTATCGGTGTCCATGTTGCTGCCCTGGGACGTGTCCTGGGGAATGCGCTTGCCATTACCGTCGAACTGATCGTTGCGCTGCACGGTGTTGCCCGAGAGGTACCAGTCCACCGGGCCTTTGCGCCCGGTGGCGCTTTGGAACGCCTGGTAAGCGAACCCCTTGTGGCTGAGGTTGTTGCCGGCGGTCATGCCGATCTTGCTGCTGAACGCCAGGTCTTCACCTTGGTTGCGTTTGGTGATGATGTTGATGATGCCGCCCGATGCGCCTGCGCCGTAGACACTGCTGGCGCCGGAGATCACTTCGATACGCTCGATGCTTTCCGGTGCCACGCTGTTGAGCTGGCGGAAGTTATCGCGCGTGGCGTTTTGCGAAACCCCGTCGATCAGGATCAGGGTATTGCGCCCGCGAAGCGTCTGGCCGAAGTTGCTCATGCCGCCGCTGGAAGGGGCAATGCCAGGTACCAGTTGGCCGAGGATATCTGCAACCCGACGTCCTGCCCCGGTCTGCTGGCGGATTTGCGCTTCATTGATCACCTGCACTGAGCCTGGAATCTGCGCAATGCTGGTTTCGCTGCGCGTGGCCGATACCACTGTCGCCTGTAGTTGCAAGCTGGTCGGCGCTGCTTGTGTCTGTTCTGTCTGATCGGCCCAGGCAGGGGCACTTATTGACCCAAGAAGTGGCAGCAGTACTGCCCATTGCGATGTGTTCATGATCATGTCTCAGAGTTATTAGAAGTATTGACAGAAAAATCGGATGTCTCAGGCGCTCGCGCAAACGAACGGATGGCGCGGATACTCACGGCGGCCAAGGCATAGGTCAGTGCGACCAGCCAGAAGCTGTGTGCCAGGCCTACCCACCCCATGCCGATACCGCCCAACAATGCGCCGCACAGCGCACCAGCTTTCGCGGCGCTGTTGCCCATGCCCAGGGCAAAACCCTGCTGGCTGTGCGCTACGGTAGTAGCGATCAGTGTGTAGGCCACGGGCAACAAAGCCCCCTGCCACACGCCCCACAGCAGCCTGCTGGCGATGAACCCCAACCACTCACTGGCCAGCGCCGTGCAGGCCAGCGTGAGCGCGCAGGCCCAGGTGACCCACTCGATGATGCGCAGCGTATGGGCTGGCTGATGTCGATCGAACAGGCGGCCCCACAACGGCGCGGACAGTGCCAGGGTCAAGGCACTGGCGCCATAGCTGGCGCCGATCAGCCACGCGGGCGCGTGCAAAACCTGGGCGACATATAAGGCGTAAAACGGTTGCGGCATCATCCTGGCTGCCTGGATCAATACGATGATCCCCAGCATCGCGCCAATCCAGCCTCTGGGGAGTGCGGCAGGCTTGGACGTGCGGGCAGGTCTCGATCGTGGTGAGTCGCTGGGTAAAAACGCGCTGATTATCGCGCACAACAGGCAGACGACGGTGGCGCTGTAGCACAGCAATGCGAAACCGGATATGTCCATCAACCAGCCGCCCAACACCGGTCCGGCCAGGGAGCCTACGGCAGTGGCTGATTGCAGCCTGGCAAGAATGTGCCCCCGTCCGCCGTCGCCGCAGCAGGCCAGGGCGTAGGCTTGGGCTGCGGCGATGAAGCCGGCCAATGCGCCCTGTACCACGCGGATGACCACCAGCCACCACGGATCAGGCGTTATCGCAGCCAGCGCCTGGCACACCGCCAGTGCCAGCAACGCGCGGATGATCATGGGCTTATGGCCGGTACGGTCGCCCAGCTTCCCCCACATGGGTGTGAGAATCATCGCTGCCATCATCGGCCCGGCATACACCAGCGAAGACAGCAGGCCGGTGTACTGGGCATTTGCAGTGCCCAGCAACTTCTGGATTTGCAGCGGCCAGAACGGGCCGCTCATTTCCATCGCCCCCATCGACACCAACTGAATCACCACCAGCAGCCGCAGCGCTGTGTTGTTAGTCGGCATTGGCGGCCGCGCTCAACGGGTTAGGCAACCGCCCGACGATATCGGCATGACTCTCCAGCAGGCGCATGCGCATGAACGACTTGGCCGGCCATGCTTGCTCCAGCAGTGCTTCGCGCTCGTTGGCCCAGCGCTGTGGATCAACCTGCGAGCGCATGTCGTCAAAACACTGGATGACCTGAGCTGACAGTTTATTCCAGAGCAGCGCCTGGGGGATGTCGAAGTGGCGCGCGGCAAGCAGGATGAGCTCGCCCAGATGGCACATGAAAACGGTGTGCAGCAGCTTGTCCCGTACGAAACCTGCGTCGTCGTACAGCGTCATCTTCGGGTCGTGCAGTTCAATGTCCAGGCCGTGGGCGTGCAAGGTCTTGCGGTCGATTCGGATATCGCCGAAGTCGCGCAACAGAAGACGGCTCAATTGTCCGTCTGCGGCCATCACCATGAAGGAGTTCTGTTGATGGGCCTCAAACGCGATGCCGTAGCGCAAATACATGCCCAGCAGCGCCGGCACACTGATCGCCGCGTAATCGTGGAAGAAGGCGAGCATGGCCGCCGCGTCATCCTTGCCTTGGCTCAGGCGCACCCATTGGCGCAGCAGCGGCTGGCCGTGGTGATCAATGGCAAACAGGCTGCCCACCGGCACGGCCATTTCGTCCGGCTGGAGCTGGCTCTGGGGATTGTCGCGATAGAGCACCGCCAGGTGGCGGGAGTGCTCGTCATTGGCCGGTTGTGGCTGGAAGTGCACACCGATCCGCTCGGGAACGATGTTCAGGCATTTTTGAATCGCAGGCTCGCGTTCCAGGATACTCAGCAGCAGATGGCTGATCCGTGGGCCCATGCGCGCTGAACGCGGCGATACGGTGCGCTGTACGCTGGTCAGGCGCAGTGACACGGGCAGTTTGACCATCGGTGCATCGCGACGGCCTTCAGGCAACACGGTTCTGAATGACATGGTGGGGTGGGCGGTAAACGCGACGATATCGGTCAGCACCAGCAGTTTGTCGCCGATTTCGTTGGCGAACAGTTGGGGCAGTTCCTGGCGTGCCTGCCAGGGGTGGGCGGGCAATGGCAGATAATCGCCTGCCTGAAGGCCCTGTGCTTGCAGGACTGCGGTCAATTGCTGTGCCGCTTGCGGGAAGTGCTCGCTCCACCACTGCCAGTAATCGGCGGTACCGGCCAACTTTTCGACATGGGCAAATTGGCGATGCAGCGCGCACAGCAGCACCGGGAAGCGTGCTTCGAACTCTGGCGAATAGTCGATGACTTGCTCGGTATTCAGGCCCAGCTTGGTCTTGTAATTGGGATGCCATGGGTGACCCAGTGTTCCCCACTGTTCAAGCACGGAAGTCGGGTTGATAACGCTCGGGCTGTTTTTGAGATGACTCAGCAGGTTGTCTTGATGCACCGGGTCCATTGACGCATGCAGCTTGAGCGTCCATTGCTCATGGAAGGCGAGGCACAAGGTGTCGTTGATGAAGCTGTCGTCGATCTCTACGTTGAGGCGGTTGAGCACTTCCCGGTCGGCAGGCGACTCAAGGCTGGCGTTAAGCAACGTCAACAACTGTGAGGGGAACTGGACTTTCTGTTCGGGCTGGCCTTCGCGCAACAGGATGACTTCGCCACGCAGGTCCCAGCTTGCCATGCGGCCAGGGTGCAAATGTTCGAAACGCAATCGGGCCTGGCAAGCCAGTGTCAGCGAGCAATGCCCATGTTCGTCATAAAGGAGAGTGCTGGGGTCCAGCAGGCTTTCACGAAACAATGCTTGGATCAGGCGTTGGAAGCTACGTTCGGCGGCAGGTGCCAGCGTATTGATCAGGGCTTCGAGGGTGACGTGGCTGGTCTGAAATTGCGCAGTGGCAAGTGCTTCGCTCCAGCGTTCCAGTAACGCATTTTCTGGCTTGCTGCTATTTCCATGCATCTAATTGATTCCCTGATTCGTGAGCCTGAATGAAAAGCGAACGAATGATATCGAGAATCATTATTTGTGTGTGTTTTTGTTACATTAATTTATGGCGATTATTGACAAAAAAACCGCGCCCCAAAGGCGCGGTTTCTCGTAAACGGCCCGGCTGCGTGGGCCGGGCGTCCACATGATTTCAGAGCTTCAGGAGCTTTTTGCCTGGCGTTGCAGTTCGAGAGTTTCGAGCTCGTTTTTATAGTTGTGGGCGTCGCTCTCGTTGTGAAACATGCCGACCAATACGTCTTGCTGATGGACATCCCAGATGTGAATCCCGTGGCCTACTGCTTCATGGGACATATGTTCATCGTCGCGTTCAGTTACTTTTACAGTCATCTGCTTGCTCCAATCTCTGGTTGATCTGCGGCAAGTCGTCGCAGGCCTCTGTTATATGATTTGTTAGCTTGCTAAGTAAACTGATTTTGCGCGCAATAATTCATTGCGGGGAACGCAACAATGCTGCAAGCCTTGTAAACCAAGGCATTGCGTCGCCATCGCAGCGGCTTTATGACAAAAGTTTCATGTTCAGGTTGGCTAGGTTGACCTCGGCACCGCTATCGCAGGCAAGCCAGCTCCCACCTTGGAATGCATTCCACCTTGGGAGCTGGCTTGCCTGCGATAGCGGGAGTGTCGTCCCCTAAAAATCCCAGGCAAAAAAAAGCCCCGCATTCAGCGAGGCTCTTTTCGGTGCATCAGCAATCAGCTGCCTTTGACGGCCTTACCGTCAACGGTGCCATCCTGCAGCATGATGTTGTATTCCTTGCCGTCAGTCTCGACCTGACGCAGGGCAACCAGAATGCCGCCCTGGTCCTTGGCAAACCACATCTGTGTGATGCGCTTGCTCTGCGACGGGTCGCGCACGCGCTCGACCTTGATCGCGTCGATCGAACCGACCTTGGTCTGGACCTTTTCCGAGCCGATCACGCGGAAGTCGTAGGTATCGGTATCTGTACCTTCAACCACGCGGTAGCTCATGCTCTTCTTGCCGGCGGCAACATCGCGTTGCAGGGCAAGCTGGTAGGTGGACTTGTCGAGCATGCCGCTTTCGAGCGTGACATTGACCGGGTCTTTGTTTTCAAAGCCGGTGACTTTCTTGGCGCTCTGGTCGAAGTCCAGGTTGATCTTCTTCGCCTTGCCCAGGCCGCCGCGTTCGAAGCTGTAGCTCTTGGGTTGCAGGGTGTCCTTGTCGAACAGGATCACACTGGTTTCGGTCAGGCTGGCAATCATCATCGAGGCCTTGAAATTCAAGGTCCAGGTACCGTCGCCATTCTTGCTCAGGCTGCGTTCAGCCGAACCGCTCATGGGCAGTTGTTTCCAGTCGGCGGTGTAGCTGACGGAGAAGGGGTGAAGGTCTGCCGCTTGTACGGCAGGCAAAGCGAACAGCGCAAAAGCGAAAAGCAGGGCGCGACGCATAAAATCTCCTAGGTTCGAATCAAGTGGCCGCTGGCCGCGAGTAACTGGCCGTCCAATAATGCACCCTGGTCGCCAAGAATCAACCGTCCTTCGGCAAACCAGCGAACAGCCAGCGGGTAAATCCTGTGTTCCTGGGTATGAACCCGTTGCGCAAGCGTCTGCGCCGAGTCGCCTGACTCTACCGGAACCACTGCCTGTACGACCAGAGGCCCGCCATCGAGTTCCTCGGTCACAAAGTGCACGCTGCAGCCATGCTCACTGTCGCCGGCGTCGAGGGCGCGCTGGTGGGTGTGCATGCCTTTGTACTTGGGCAGCAGGGAAGGGTGGATATTGAGCAGGCGCCCTTCGTAGTGCCGGACGAAATCTGCGCTGAGGATGCGCATGAAACCCGCAAGGACCACGAGTTTGGGGTTGAAGGCGTCGATCAGTTCGATCAAGGCGCTGTCGAAGGCCTCGCGACCGTCGAACGCCTTATGATCCAGGGAGCGAGTATCGATACCCGCGTCACGGGCGCGTTGCAGACCGTAGGCGTCGCTGCGGTTGGAAATCACCGCAGCGATGCGCACCGGGCTGTCGCCGGTGCGCGTGCTGTCGATCAGGGCCTGCAAGTTACTGCCGGTGCCGGAAAGCAGCACCACGACATCACAGGTCTGGGGCATCAGTGAGCCTTGAGGTTCTTCAGTTCAACCTGGGCTGCGCCTTCGGCAGCAGTGGCGATCTGGCCAATGACCCAAGGTTGCTCGCCGGCTTCACGCAGCACGTTCAGTGCGGTTTCAACGTGTTCCTGCGCAACGCATATCACCATGCCTACGCCGCAGTTCAGCACGCGGTGCATTTCGGTTTCGTTGACGTTGCCTTTTTCCTGCAGCCAATCGAAGACAGCCGGGCGCTGCCAGCTGGCCACGTCGACAATCGCCTGGGCGCCTTTTGGCAGTACGCGCGGGATGTTGTCCAGCAGGCCGCCACCGGTAATGTGGGCCATGGCCTTGACGGCGCCGGTGTCCTTGATCAGCTTGAGCAGTGGCTTGACGTAGATGCGGGTCGGCGCCATCAGCAGGTCGGTCAGTGGCTTGCCGTCGAGCTGGATGTTCTCGATGTCGGCGCCGGACACTTCGATGATCTTGCGGATCAGCGAGTAGCCGTTGGAGTGCGGGCCGGACGATGGCAGGGCGAGCAGGGCGTCACCAGCAGCTACTTTGGAGCCGTCGATGATCTCGGCTTTTTCCACCACACCGACACAGAAGCCGGCCAGGTCGTAGTCTTCGCCTTCGTACATGCCTGGCATTTCAGCGGTTTCACCGCCGACCAGGGAGCAACCCGACAATTCGCAGCCGGCGCCGATGCCGGTTACGACCTGGGTCGCGGTCTCGACATTGAGCTTGCCGGTGGCGTAGTAGTCGAGGAAGAACAGCGGCTCGGCGCCGCACACCACCAGGTCGTTGACGCACATGGCGACCAGGTCGATGCCGATGCTGTCGTGCTTGTTCAGGTTCAGGGCCAGGCGCAGCTTGGTGCCCACGCCGTCGGTGCCGGACACCAATACAGGCTGCTTGTAGCCGGCCGGGATTTCGCAGAGGGCGCCAAAACCGCCCAGGCCACCCATGACTTCAGGGCGCGCAGTGCGCTTGGCGACGCTCTTGATGCGTTCGACCAATGCTTCACCGGCGTCGATGTCTACACCGGCGTCCTTGTAGCTCAGGGAGGGTTGCTTGCTCATGATCCAGGCCTTTAGGGGGGATTTCTGGGTAACGAC
>NZ_WJZD01000054.1:0-34755 GCF_021609665.1 Pseudomonas sp. PA-1-3F
AAGAGCGGTTGGTTAAGATCTTTCGTCTCAACCGAGGCGCGCATTCTACAGCAGCCTCATTTGCTGTCAAGTGGTTATTTTCAGAAGTTTTCGAAGATTTCTTCAACAACTTCAACCACTTGCGCTTTCGATCTCTCGTAAGCGGGAGGCGAATTCTACAGCGTTACACGCTGCTGTCAACACCTCTTTTTCAACTTCCTTTTGGCTTCGATGAACTGAAGCAACCCGCTGTCGAAAACCACATAACTCATTGTTTACCAAAGAGTTTTCCGTTTCGACTGCGCCGGAAGTGGGGCGAATTATAGGCTTCCAGAATCTGTCGTCAACACAATTATTCGGTTTTTCTATCAAATACCTCAAAAACCCGATATTCCCACTATATAGATAGCTACAAGTCAGTACTTGAGCAATATATTGCTCATTCACTGACAGGCAAGCATCATAGCGCCACGTATTTATCGATCATGACTTCGGAAGAACTACCGCAATGACCACTCCACCTCGCAGCCTGGCAACCGCATTGTTTCCGATCGGCCTGCTATTGATCGCCATGGCGTCCATCCAATCCGGCGCGTCATTGGCCAAAAGCATGTTTCCTATTGTTGGCGCACAAGGCACCACTGCTCTGCGTTTGATTTTCGCCAGTGTGATCATGCTGGTGCTATTACGCCCATGGCGCGCCACGCTGACAGCCAAGTCCTTGCGCACGGTGATCATTTACGGGATGGCGCTGGGCGGCATGAACTTCCTCTTCTATATGTCCCTTCGCACCGTACCGCTGGGGATTGCCGTAGCACTCGAATTCACAGGCCCGCTTGCCGTCGCTATCTATGCCTCGCGCCGAGCTGTCGACTTCCTGTGGATTGCCCTGGCTATCATCGGCCTGCTGCTGTTGATTCCGACGGGCGAGGCCAGCAGCGGTATCGACTGGGTCGGCGCGGCGTACGCACTGGGCGCAGGCGGATGCTGGGCCTTGTATATTTTGTTCGGCCAAAAGGCTGGGAACGACAATGGTGTTCAGACCGCCGCACTCGGCGTAATGATTGCCGCCCTGTTCGTCGCACCGATCGGCATCGTGCATGCGGGCGCCGCGCTGCTGACGCCGGCCCTGATCCCTATCGCCATTGGCGTCGCGATTCTGTCCACCGCCTTGCCCTACACCTTGGAGATGGTCGCACTGACTCGCCTCCCTGCTCGCACCTTCGGCACGCTCATGAGCATCGAACCGGCGTTCGGCGCCCTCTCCGGCCTGCTCTTTCTGCATGAGCACTTATCCCTGGCCCAATGGCTGGCCATCACCTGCATTATCCTGGCTTCCGTAGGCGCCACGTTGACGATGCGCAACGAATCCAAACCACTGGTGCCTGCCGACTGATCATCTTTAAAGCCAGCTCTGGTATTTGCCGCTCATTTAGGCCATGTTTAGTCCGTAACCGAATGTCATTCATGGAGAATTTCGACACGGACAGCATGAACGCTTCGCTCGAGAGCGAGTAAAGCGGCTCTGTTCTTTTGCAGGGCGGCTATTAAGGATGGGAATGAAACGAATTTTGATACTGTTGCTGGTTATGGGCATCGCTGGCTGTGCTGCAACCACAAAAACAGAAGTGAAACGGGGTAAAAAAGGGCTGCATATCAACTGTTCGGGCCTGTCCTCCTCCTGGGACCAGTGTTACACCAGTGCAGCCAATTCATGCGGTGCCAAGGGCTACCGGGTGATAGCCAAATCCGGCGACAACTCCGAGGAGCCTGGGGACTATCCCTTCGGCCTCAACCCTGCCGGCTATACCAGCCGCAGTATGATCGTCATCTGCAAATAGCTGCCCGAGCAGTCTTTCCTGACTGCTCATCTTAAATTCCGGCCAATTGCGGCACGAAGGCTAAACTCCTGCTCGATCATCGAGCCAATGGAGTTCCCATGCCGCACAACAAGAAAATCGTATTAGTAGTGGGTGCCGGTGACGCGACCGGCGGCGCCATAGCCAAACGCTTTGCCCGCGAAGGCTACATCGCCTGCGTCACCCGTCGCAGCGCCGACAAACTGCAGCCCCTGGTAGAAAGCATTCAATTGGCAGGCGGTGAAGCCCATGGTTTTGCCTGTGATGCGCGCAAAGAAGAAGACGTGATCGCACTGGTCGAGCAAATCGAAACCGAACTGGGGCCTATTGAAGCGTTCGTCTTCAACATCGGCGCCAATGTGCCTTGCAGCATTCTGGAAGAAACCGCACGCAAGTACTTCAAGATCTGGGAGATGGCGTGCTTCTCCGGCTTCCTGAACGCACGGGAAGTCGCCAAGCGCATGGTCACGCGTAACCGCGGCACTATCCTGTTCACCGGCGCCACCGCCGGCTTGCGCGGAAGCGCGGGGTTTGCCGCCTTCGCTGGCGCCAAGCATGGGATACGCGCCCTGGCACAAAGCATGGCGCGGGAGTTAGGCCCGATGAACATCCATGTCGCCCATGTGGTGGTCGACGGTGCAATCGATACCGACTTCATTCGCGAGAACTTCCCGCAAAAATACGCCCTCAAGGATCAGGACGCCCTCCTCAACCCGGACCATATTGCCGACAACTACTGGTTCCTCCATCGCCAGCCACGGGACGCCTGGACGTTCGAACTGGACCTGCGCCCCTGGAACGAAACCTGGTGACTCCCTCTATAACAATAAGTAGTGAGTACAGACCATGAGTAAAACCCTGGAGTTCTTCTTTGATCTCGGCAGCCCCGCCACTTACCTGGCCTATACCCAGTTGCCGGCGCTGTGCGCCAAAACGGGCGCACAGGTGGTGTATCAACCGATGCTGTTGGGTGGTGTATTCAAGGCCACGGGCAATGCCTCGCCGATCATGGTGCCCGCCAAGGGGCGCTACATGCTCGATGACCTGGCGCGTTACGCCAAACGCTACAACGTGCCGCTCAGGTTCAACCCGCACTTTCCCATCAATACCTTGGTGCTGATGCGCGCCGTCACCGGCATTCAAATCCACCAGCCTGAGCGTTTCCTCGACTTCATCGACTGCCTGTTCCGCGCACTCTGGGTGGAAGGCCGTCACCTGGGCGACCCAGAGGTCGTGGCCAATGTGCTCACCAAACAGGGGTTCGATCCCGAGCAGGTACTGGCCCTGTCCAATGACGCAGCCGTCAAGGACGCTCTCAAGGACAAAACCGAACAAGCCATTAAACGCGGCGTGTTCGGCGCTCCCAGTTTCTTTGTAGGAAACCAGCTGTTCTTCGGCCAGGACCGTCTGGACTTTGTGCGTGAAGCCCTCAGCTAGATGTTGATTGCGGCCGGCAATGCCTTGGCCGCAACCGATCAAATCGCCGCAGTGCGCACCTGCAACCATTCAAGCGCTGCACCCTTGAGCAGCGGGCTCAAACGCTCACGCACTTGGGCGTGATACGCGTTGAACCATTCGCGCTCATCCGCCGTCAGCAACGACGGCTCCAGGCAGCGGGTATCAATCGGGCACAGGGTCAGGGTTTCGAACTTGAGAAATTCGCCAAACTCGGTCTTGCCCGCTTCACGGTTCAACACCAGGTTCTCAATGCGCACGCCCCAACGGCCAGGGCGATAAGTACCCGGCTCAATTGAAGTGATCATCCCTGGCTGCATCGCCGTTTGTGGCGCCGCAGCAGCCTGATAGGCAATCACCTGCGGGCCTTCATGCACGTTGAGGAAATAACCTACGCCATGGCCTGTCCCGTGACCGTAGTCGACGCCTTCTGCCCAGATCGGCGCACGGGCAATGGCATCCAGCAACGGTGAAAGAATGCCCTTGGGGAACTGCGCACGGGACAGAGCAATCACGCCCTTGAGCACTCGCGTGCAATCGCGTTTCTGCTCCTCACTCGGTGTACCGACAGGCACCATCCGCGTGATGTCCGTGGTTCCGCCCAGGTACTGGCCGCCGGAGTCGATCAAAAGCAAGCCATCACCTTCGATCAGCGCATGCTCTTCTTCGGTGGCGTGGTAATGCGGCATCGCGCCGTTGGCATTGAAAGCGGCAATGGTGTTGAAACTCAGCGATACATAGCCGGGGCGGCGGGTACGCGCAGCGGTCAGGTGCTCGTCAATCGTCAGTTCGGTAATGCGTTCACGGCCCAGGGCGCTATCGAGCCAGGCAAAGAATTCACACAGCGCCGCCCCATCCTGCTCCATGGCTTGGCGGATATGTTCCGCGTCCGCCAGGCTCTTGCGGGATTTGGCCAGTGTGGTGGGGTTGAGGCTTTCAACCAGCTTGACGCCCGCGTCGAGGTTTTCCAGCAAGCCGGCGGTGACGCGGGCGGGGTCTACTTGCAAGCTTGCGCCCGCCGGTACCGCTCGCAGCGCTTGCGCCACCTCGCTGTAACCACGCAGGGTCACGCCATCCTGCTCAAGCACCGCCCGCAGTTGCGCATCGACCTTGCCCAACGCCACAAACAAAGTGGCCTGTTGCTGATTGATCAAGGCAAAGGACACAAACACCGGATTGAACGACACATCAGCGCCGCGCAGGTTGAATAGCCAGGCGATGTCATCCAGCGTCGCGATGAAATGCCAATCGGCGCCCTTGTCTTTCAAACTGGCACGCAAGGCTGCCAGTTTCTCGCCACGACTGACGGTGGCTTGGGGCGGCAGGTGCTGATAAATCGGCTGGTTCGGCAACGCCGGGCGGTCTTGCCAGACTTCATCGAGCACATCGATATCGGTACGCAGACGCGCGCCACGCTCGGCTAATTTGCCACCCAGGGTACGTGCCGAGGCCACGGCCATGACCGCACCGTCCACCGCCACCACGCCACCCTCAGGGGTTTGCTCGGCCAGCCACTCCAACGGTCCAGGCTGACCCGGTTGCAGCTTCACCAACTCGATACCGCTGCCCTTGAGCTCCTTGGTCGCTTGTTCCCAATAACGGCTATCCGCCCAGACCCCGGCAAACTCCGCCGTGACGATCAGGGTGCCGACCGAACCATGAAACCCGGACAACCACTGGCGCCCTTGCCAGTAACCCGGCAAATACTCGGACAAGTGCGGGTCCGCCGACGGCACCAGCAGGGCGTGAATGCCTTCGCGGCGCATCAGTTCACGGGTATGCGCCAAGCGCTGGGGAACCGTTCCATGGGTCAAAGGCTGCGTACTCATTGTGTCTCCTGCTAACCACTAATAATTGTTATGTATTGCAAATGAAGTATCAGACAGCCCAGAACGCTGGTGCGCTGGCCTGTACCGTCTTGATCAATTGCACAGCGTCGTCGATATCCCGCTCGGTGGTGAACCGGCCCAGGCTCAAGCGAATAGTGCGACCAGCGCTGCGGGCATCATGCCCCAGGGCCACCAGGACGTGGGACGGTGCATTGCTAGCCGAATTGCACGCTGAAGTCGCCGAAAAGGCAATGCCCGCACTCAAGGCGGCAGCGTTGAATTCGCCTTCGCTGAACGTCAGGCTGAGGGTGTGGGGAATACGCTGGGTTGGGCTGCCATTGAGGCGTACTCCGGGAATCGACGCCAACTGCTCCAACAAACGCTCACGCAAGGCCACGATCTGCGCCTTTTCCTCAGCAAAATACGCCGCCGCCAGAGCGAACGCCGTGCCCATGCCCGCAATCTGATGCGTCGCCAGGGTGCCCGAACGCAAGCCACCTTCGTGGCCGCCGCCATGAATCTGTGCCAACACTTTCTGCTGCGCACGAGGCCCAACGTACAGCGCGCCAATGCCTTTTGGGCCGTAGAGCTTGTGGGCGGAAAAAGACATCAAATCCACCGACCACTGCGCCAGGTCAATGGCAACCTTGCCCGCCCCCTGTGCCGCGTCCACGTGAAACAGCGCGCCCTGCTCACGCACCCGCGCGCCGATAGCCGGAATGTCGTTAAGGGTGCCCAGTTCATTATTGACCAGCATCAACGACACCAGGAAGGTGTCCTCACGCAATGCCTCACTGACAGCCTGAGCGCTGATCAAGCCATCGGCATCGGGCACCAGATAGGTCACAGCCACGCCGGCTTCCTGCAACTGCCGCGCGGTGTCGAGTGTGGCTTTGTGCTCGATCTGGCTGGTGATGATATGCCCACCCGCCAGCCCTCGCGCCTGGGCCACCCCTTTGATCGCAAGGTTGTTGGACTCGGTGGCACCGGAAGTCCAGACAATTTGCTCAGGCTGGGCGCCGACCAATTCGGCTACCTGCCGTCGCGCCTGCTCAACCGTTTGCCGGGCCGCCTGGCCGAATGCATGGGAACTGGACGCAGGGTTGCCAAAATTGGCATTGAAACCCAGGCACTCGACCATCACCTGGATAACTCGCTCATCCACTGGCGTGGTGGCGGCATAGTCGAAATACAACGGACGTTTATTCATGGCGTAAAACTCGCAGAGCGTGTTCCCGAGAGCGGCGTCCCGGGGGCATCGAACAGAACAGAGGTCGTCAGGTTTAACTGATCGAGTGCCATTGAAGAAGGACCACGTGATGTAAATGTGCGTAGGAACGCTCCTGATTTTCAGCTTAACAGGCTCAAAGGCGATTGGGTGCAAATGCAAAAAGCCGAAAAATCCGCCATACGGACTTTTCGGCTTTTAGTGCAGCGCCACGCAACTCAAACGTTAGTAAACAACCCGCTCACCGGATCGATGTTTCCGTTGTAGGGCACAACGGTTCCGGCTGCCCGGCCGATGGTGGCCCAGATTCGCTGCATATCGACCATTTTATTGCCAATGACCGGGTTGCCTTCTTGTTGACGATCACCCTGGGCCGTGATGTTGAAATAGCGTCCTGCGCCGTCGCCGCTCTTCAACAACCCGCTGGCCCCGCCCATCAGTACCAGCGGCATATCCTTCGTATGCTCGGGGGCACCATCGGCCATCTCGCTGGTGAATACCACAAGCGTGTGTTCAAGCAGGCTGTCACCCGGCACATCGGGATCGGCATGCTTCGCCAACTCGTCCATGAACAACTTGGCTCGCTGGGTATACCACTGCCGGGATCGTTTCCATACGTCCAGCCCAGCATAACGATGGGCGCAGTCATGGGGGTTGGTCACATTACTGACGTCCAGGATATTGAGCGACTCCGCCGAGCGCCCGACTTGAATCGTCGCTACACGCGTGATGCCACACCCCAGCGCTGTGGCAACCACCTGATGGTGGTGATGCTGTACCTGGTTACGAAATTCCGCAGATTTGAACGGCAACGTTTCCATCTGCAAAGGCGAACATTCGCCAATGGGTGGCAGAGTTTCTTCCATGTCTTTCATGACCTGCTCAACCGAATCAAGCTGCATATCGAGCTTCTGCTTTTGCGCCCCCGCAAGCCTGCCTCGCAGCTCGTTGATATCCGCCCGCACCGGATCAAATACATGCATGTTTCGCACCTGCTGCTCGCGCACCTCACGACTGACCGTGCCAAAGATCTTCTCGTACATCAACACCGGATCCTGCTCAGGCCTGCGCATTGCGCCGCCATTTTCCGGCCCTTCCCAGGATACCTGCCAGGCAGTCCCGTCAATGCCCGAATGCGGTCCGGCAAAAAGACTCCGCTGGGACGGATCGGTCCCCGGCATATGACGGCCAAGCAACACATCAATCGACGCCATCTTCTTCTCACGGTCGCGCAACGCCCACGTCCAGCCGTTATGGCCTTCATTGCCAGGGCCCAGAATCGTGCCACGCAGGTACAAGGACTGGTCTTTATAGGCCGCAAGCTCCTGGCTGACCTCGTTGAGCTGGAAGTCGGAAGTGTCCAAAGCTTCGGCAGCGGGATGCCAAAGGCCTCGACCATCACTGGAATAGGCGGTTGCAGAGTCGACTGCCAGGCCATCAGGTACCACAAAGAAAACCACTTTTAACTTGGCCTGCTGGCTTTGTCCGGCCAAGGCCATACGCGCCAGGCCACACTGGGTGAGCGGACCGAACACACCTACAGCAGCCAGGCCGGCCAGAAAGCGACGACGACTTTTCAAGATATCCATGATCAATCCCTCTGCGTCTTGAATTGGAACGCGTTGGAGGTGCCCAACGTGCGCAGCATCGCTGGTAATGAGCCATTGCCCTTCAGCCCGTCGACCAATGCCTTGACCGTTGCGGAAGTGGACTCGTCGGATTTGTTGCCCGAAGCGAAACGGAAATAGCTATCCGCCATGCAGAACAGAGACGCCGAGTTGTGCGCGATCAGCTTGGAAATACCTCGCACATCGTCGATAGGCACCGCGCCATCAACCCCAATGAACGGACCGGACGCTTTGATCGGCAACTGCACAGGGAACTGCGCGTAGTTGTAGGCAGGCTCCTGCTGGCGATAGCGCCCGGCAGCGTCGTAATGCTCCATCGATGCGCCGGTGTCGTTCATGTACTGATGGCACTGCCAGCAACGCCCCCCCGAAGCCTGCTCACCATTAATCAGGTCCCAGCGTTCACGGGTACTGATCGCACGCGCAGGGTAGGCCGGCTCTGTGGGCTCGGCTTCGACCGGCGCCCCAAACTCTCGGCAGAAAAGCTGCTCGCGAATGGCAATGCCGCGCTTGACCAGTGAGGTGACCTGATAGTCAGAGGTAGAGGCCTGAAAAAGCCCCAAGTGCAACAAGCCACCCCGTTTCTCATCCACGGCGACTTTGTGCAGCGTGTCACCGGTTACGCCGCCGATACCGTAGTGTTCGGCCAGAGCCTTGTTGAGGAACGTCACACCGGGGTTGAACAGCTCGTCCAACGTCCCCTTGCCGTCGAGCATCACGTGACGCGTCAACAGGGCCTGCTCCTGGGTCATCAACTGGATCATCTGTGCGCTCAGGCCGGGCTTCTCCTGCACCCCGCGCTGAGTCTTGATGTAGTAACTGATGAACCGATTGAACTGCTCAAGCCCGCGCTCACTGCGCATCATCCGGTCTATTTCTGCGCTGATTTGCTGCACTGTCTGCAACTCGTTGCGCTCTGCCTTGGCCAGCAGTTGCGCGTCCGGAGTGGTGCCTTGATAGGTGTAGGACAATGCGGTTGCGGTCTCATAAGGGGTCAGTTTGTAGACCTCGGCCTGCCGTGCGACAGCCTGGCCCAACTCCGAGCGATACAGGAAGTTGGGCGACAACAGCAGCGCAGCGATCAGCGCCCGCTCTCCATGCTCATCCAGCACCGCCTGATAACGCGACAACTCAGACGGGCTCAAAGGACGGCGGAACACTTGATAACCCAGGGCACTGACCTCAAGGGTACCGGCAGTGGATTTGAAGCGTTTTACACGTTGAGGTGCCACCTGCTCGGCGATCGACACCGCCATGCCATACAGCTGCTTGATGTCTTCAGCCTGCAGCAGCCCTTTGCTGGCTTCACCTGGGAACTTGAAGTCTTTCTCGGATTTATCTGCCGGCAGCTTCTGGGTATTGACCTCCACGCCGAGTATGTCCTTGACACTGGCCGCGTATTCATCGCGCGTCAGCAAGCGCAACTGGCGCTGACCGTGAGCCTCGTTCGGGCTCAGGTAAGGCGCCCACACCACCTCAAACAAATGCTTGCTGATTTCGGTTGCACAGGTGGTGTCGCAATGCCCGGCCACCGGCATGCTCTGGATTTGCCGCACCAACGCATCCTGGCCAGCACTGCTCCACGCCACCGCCATGCGCAGGTTGTTGAAAAACTCCACCGCATGGCATTTGGTGCAGGATTCGGCAAGCACTGTTTCGCCCAACTTCGCTTCATGACGGTAACTGATAGGTGTCAGTTGCTCGTCCTGGCTGTCCTCGTTGATACGCAGCGCTACCTGTTCCGGCTGTGGCAGTTCCTGTGGGTAAAAGGGATAGATGACCTCGTAATCCCCATAGTCCAGAAGCTCGGTGACACTTTCGCCCCAAGGCACCTGCACCACTTTGGGCTCGGTGCTCGTAGAGCCCTTGAGCTTGAGGGTGAAATGCCAAGTGGAATCCGTTACCGACGCAGGCTTGGGCGGCGCCAACACCGTGATCTTGATATCCAACTTGATCGGCCGCAGACGGTATTGCATGTTCAACACGTGCTTGTTGTCGTCGGCAGACAAGGTAAGTGAAGTATTGCGCGTCTGTGGAATCCAGTTTTTCACATCATTGAGCCGAACCTGGTAAGTCCCGTAGGGCAAACCCTTGAGCACCAATGCGGCATAACTGTCAGCAGGGTTGAAGGATGCATGGAACTGGCGGGTATTACCGCCCGGCGCAATCAGCGTGCCACTGATCATCTCATTCTCCAGCTCAGGTGCCGGTGCGAGCGCCGGCCGCAGGGTCAACTCTGTGTTCGGCAACCCTGCTGGGTCATAACTGACGCGATAAATCACCCCGGCGACGTCATCGGAGATCAGCAGGCTGTTGTCCGGTAGCGCCAGGAAGTCAGCCGGCCGACCAATGCAGGAGTCGTCCAGGCAATACACATCGAAACGCAGGGGGTCCTGGATAAACCCGTTGATCAACGGGATCTGATTGACCACTCGCGTTCCGTCCTGGATCGAGACGAGTCGCACATCCATACCCGGCCGCTCGGACGTGCCCGCTCCATGCACGGCAACCAGCATGTTCTGCGAACGTGTGCGAGCCGGGTAACCACTCCAGAACTTCAGCCCCAGAGGTGCGGTGTTGGTACCCAGCTCGAAGGCGGCAGGCACGTAGTCTTTCGGGTCGATCTGCTGCCGGGACTTATCGGAAACAATCGCTCCCTGAACCAAGGGCGGCTGGATCACCGCCGGGTTGCCAAACTCCTCATCGGTGAAACCCGGCGTGCCTTTGCCAAACAGATAGGGCACACCGAAGTGCAGGTTTGGGCCGCTGATGCGGTTGATTTCGTCGGGGTTGGGGTAGCCCTGGCGGTTGTTGTCGGTGAACCAGATTTCACCGGTCTGCGGGTTCCAGTCGAACCCCACAGAGTTGCGCACCCCTTTTGCAAGAATCTGCGCTTTACCGGTCACGGTGTCATAACGCAGTAACGTGCCGTAACGCGGGTCAGGCGGGATCATGCACAAGTTGCAAGGAATGCCGACAGCGGTGTACAGGCCAGTGTCGGCGGGGTCCAGCGGGTTGAAATGCAAAGGGTGCTTCATATGCCAGAAGCGAGTGCTGGAGCCAGACGCCACGGAAGGCAGAGGAAATGGCGCATCGTCGGCGGGGAATTTGAACACCCGCTCAGGCGAAGGATCCTTGTAATGCGCATCGGCATCGCGCAAACGATAGAGGCCGCCAGTGGTCGAGTAGTACAAATCACCGTCGCGATACACAACCCCGTGCGGCTCCTCCAACCCGCTGGCAATCACGTAGATGCCGGTAGGTTTGCCGGCATTGTCCAGGGGCAAGGCATAGATCATATCGGCGATTTTACCGTCATAGACGTAGGATGGAATCGCACTGGAGCCCACATAGAGCACGTCCTTGCCCATCGCCATCTGCCGAGGCTGTATCAGCCCCTGGGCAAACAATTCAATCTTGACCCCTGGCAGGCCGCTGAGCCTGCCCACCTGCACCGGTGGCCGATACTTCAGGGTGACCGCCTGTTCCTCACCCTCCTCTCGCTGGAAGGAAACGATACGCGGTGTGTTCAAGGGCACAAACCCACCAGCGGGGTTCATCACCAGTTGGTAGTCGCAGGCCTTCAGGTTATCGAGGTGAATGGTTTCGCCGGACTTGGCACTGATCGGGATCTCCTCGGCTTTGCAGCGCAATACGCCAGTGACTACCTGATCGGCCCGCGCCACGCCCGGGGTTGGCTGGCTGATCGGCCCCCGGCCGCTTAACGTGCTGAAGTTCAGGGTCAGACGGTTACCCTGGAAGCCACCGCATTCCCCCAGATCCTTCCAGGCATCGCCCCAAATCTCGACACCATGAGAGGATGGCTGCCCGGGGTTGTAATCGGGCTGGTTGCACCATTGCCAACTGCCCGGCCCGTGCGGCGACTTGTCAGTGTCTTTCCAACATTCAAACTCGTGGGTTTTGTCCTGCTGGTTTTTGTTCTGCACCCGATTGCCTTGTTCATAGACGGTCCCAGCTTTGTAGGCAGGTGCCGTACAGGCCGCCGCCGAAACCTCCACACTCAGCAACGCGAAGAACACGCCAGGCAAACCCCAACCACAGCGCGAAACAAGCAAACCCCACCCGATCGACATCCTCATGATCACCAGCCTCAATGGCAGGCCAGGCGTATTTCTATCGAAGAAAGACTGCGCAGTTTTACGATCCCGTCAGAAAGCACCCGGCACGGAGTCACGCGCCGCGAACGGCTGACGCAACCCGAAGTACATTCAATTTGGAATGTCTTGCAATGCTATTCCACAGCGAAACTACGACATGGCACGAAGCCAAAGAGACAGGAAAAATCAGACACTCGACTCAACCATCCGCCTGCATCATACAGCCGTGATGCGTTGCTAAGGCTAAGTTCTAGCCGACAGATATCAGCTCGTCAAACCGGAAGACGTACCTGTCGTCACCCGGCTCTCAACTCGCACGGCCGCTGCGCTGTGCAGCGCGCTGTGCGTTCATTTCAGCCTGCTGATCAAAGCCAAAGGTTTTCTGTGGCTGGCCAGTCAGGGCAGCACGCTGCTGTTGGTATTCATCAAATGACAACCCGCGACGACTCAACGCTTCCAGCGCCAACTGTTTGGTTTCTTCTGCCGTGTAAGGGCGCATCTCAGGCGATGGGTGAGTCGCGCACCCGGCGAGAACAGAGATGACAGACAGTAACGAAATAGCGAGTAGACGGTTCATGGCGGCGGTCCTGCTGGGGAGGTTTCGAGTCAATGAACACAGGCTACTCCCGCCCCCCTGCCATGAAAAATCAACGCCCGTGATAGTCGCTATCAACCGTTACAGCAGGTTCGATAGCGCAACCTATATATTCGTTTTCGATCTATAAATATTTAAATGCATTCGTTTACGGAATAAATTCAACCCTCTATAAATGGCGTCACGTAGCCCGACTGTTCGCCACGCAACGGTCACCCTGGCGACAGCCCTTCAACGAGGTGCCCATGCAGTTGTTGACTCTACCGCCCTCCCCCAAACTCGCGACCTCGATCCGCGCCACCGCTCAGGTCTTTGAAGACCCTAAATCCCAGGCCTTGCTCAACCACATCCAGCAAGTGGCGCCCAGCGACGCAAGCGTGTTGATCATCGGCGAAACCGGTACCGGCAAAGAGCTGGTGGCGCGCCATATCCACAACCTCAGCGCACGGCGCAGCCGGCCGTTCGTGGCGGTGAACTGTGGGGCATTCTCCGAATCCCTGGTGGAAGCCGAGCTGTTCGGCCATGACAAAGGTGCCTTTACCGGCGCCCTGAGTGCCAAGGCTGGCTGGTTCGAAGAGGCCGACGGCGGGACCTTGTTCCTCGATGAGATCGGCGATCTGCCAATAGCAATCCAGGTCAAACTGTTGCGGGTATTGCAGGAGCGTGAAGTCGTACGCCTGGGCTCGCGCAAAAGCATTGCGATTGATGTGCGCGTGCTCGCCGCGACCAACGTACAACTGGAGAAGGCCATCAACGCCGGGCATTTCCGCGAGGACCTCTACTACCGTCTCGGCGTGGTCGGCCTGGAACTCAGCCCACTGCGCGAGCGCCCTGGCGATATCCTGCCGCTGACCTGGCACTTTATCGAAGTCTACAGTCGGCGCCTGGGCTACGGCCCCATCACCATCAGCCGTGAGGCCGAGCACAAGCTCAAGAGCTACAGCTGGCCAGGCAACATCCGCGAATTGGAAAACGTCATCCATCACACCCTACTGATCTGCCGCAAAGGCGTGATAGGGCGCGACGATTTGCGCCTGTCGAACATGCGTATCGAGCGCCAGGACGACAACCCGCACCACATTGGTAACAGCGCCGAAGCCTTGCTGGCGCGGGCGTTTCAAACGCTGTTCGAGGAACATACCGGCGCCCTGCATGAAAAGGTCGAAGACGCACTCTTACGTGCGGCCTACCGCTTCAGCCATTACAACCAGGTGCATACCGCCAACCTGCTGGGCCTGAGCCGCAACGTCACGCGCTCGCGCTTGATCAAGCTCGGCGAGCTGGCGGTGAACAAACGTCGACCTGGCGAAAACGTGCAGGGCGGGCGGATGCTGCATTTATCCATTTAGGCGACAGTGCAGCGCGTTGTCATGGCTGCGCTCGAAGCTTTGCAGCACTTGGAACGAACCGAAGGTCACCGCCGTTGCCTGGTGGGCGCGAATCAGCGTCCAGAAATCTTCGCCGCGCTGCTCGAAGAACTTGAACGCCGCCTCGCCATCTGCGCGCGATTGCCATTGCAAGTAATTGAGCACCCGCCGGCCGTCCTCGCTGACCTGCACGCTGGCACTCAGAAAACCATCGTGGCCCTCGGCCAGTCGTTCGCTTTGAGTGGACAAGGCCGCCACCAGGGCATCTTGCTGCTGGGGGTTGATCTGAAACTCGATCAATTGAGTGAAGCCGCGACACTTCTCCGATACCTGCATGAACACTCCCCTCTCGTTGTAGGCAGAATCTTGCGATTCGATGCCACGCAGGGTAAAACCTCTAGTTAAGTCGAGGTCAAGCACTGTTTGGGAGATGTTCATGCTCAATAAGGAACTCAGCGTCGGGCAGCTCGCTGCTCGCAGCGGCGTAGCGGTTACTGCCCTGCACTTCTACGAGGCAAAAGGGCTGATCAAGAGCAATCGCAATGCAGGTAACCAGCGGCGTTATCCACGGGATGTATTGCGGCGCGTAGTGGTGATCAAGATCGCCCAGCGCCTGGGCATTCCGCTGGCTACCATTGGCGAGGCATTACGCACCTTGCCCGATGAGCGCGCACCCAATGTTCACGACTGGGAGCGCCTATCGGCGTTGTGGCGTGAAGATCTGGATGAGCGCATCAACAAACTGGTGCTGCTGCGCGACAAGCTCAATGGCTGCATCGGTTGCGGGTGCTTATCGATGGAGGCGTGCCCGTTGCGCAATCAGGACGATAAGCTCGCTGAGTATGGGCCGGGCGCCCAACTGCTGGAGCCCACCACACCGCCTTGATAAAAGCACCTCGTCGGTTGCCCGCAGGCCACGCATTACGTGGCCTATAGTGAAATGTTCATACCTCGACTCAGGGAGAATGTCATGAACGTTAAAGCTATTCCCGACGGTTATCACAGCCTCACACCTTATATGGGCATCGACAAAGCGGGCGAGGCCATCGAGTTCTACAAAAAAGCCTTGGGCGCCACGCAAGTCATGCGCCTGGACATGCCCGACGGCAGGGTGGGTCATGCCGAACTGCGGATTGGTGATTCGTCGCTGATGCTCGGTACGCCCTGCGATCAAATGGCCCTGCGCAATCCGGATGAGCACACCAGCATTGGTCTGCATCTGTATGTGGAAGATGTGGATGCACAATTTCAACGAGCGGTTGATGCCGGCGCCACCGTGGTGTCCGAGCCGAAGGATCAGTTTTATGGCGACCGCTCTGCGAGCGTGAAAGATCCGTTCGGTCATCTCTGGTTCCTGGCCACACACAAGGAAGACCTCACCGAGCAGCAGATCCGCCAGCGCGCCATGGAGTTGTTCAAGCAAGGCTGATAGTTGCAACGCAATACACATCCCATGTGGGAGCTGGTTTGCCTGCGTTGCAGACAACTCGGTGCATCCGTTGGATCGAGTCGATGTCATCGCAGGCAAGCCAGTTCCCACGGGGTTACGCCATACACCCTGAATGCAATCCTGAAACATTTTCTTTCATATACGCCTTAGGGATTTCTCATTCTCATCCGTCTTAACTTAGATACAGCCTGTCGCGTCAGCAAAAGCTACGACTGGCCTTTTCCGGGCCTCTATCGCCCCCTCCGTTCAAGACCCTCATTCATATGTCGAAGAAGTCACGCTCCAAACTCTGGTTTCTCGTTCATAGCTGGCTGGCGTTGCCCATCTGGTTCTTTGTGCTGATCGTCTGCGTCACCGGCACGCTGGCCGTGGTGAGCCAGGAAATCGTGTGGCTGGCCAACCCGGATATCCGCGCCAGCAAGCCGTCGGATGAAGCCCAGCCGTTGAGCTTTGACCAGGTGATCGCGGCCATCAAGCGCGATGAACCCAAGGCTATCGTCCAGTCCATTATCCGCCCGGATGAGTCGCACTTCGCGCTAAGCGTCGGCCTCAGCTACCCGGATGGGCGCTCCGTGGAGGTGTATGCCAACCCCTACACCGGCGCGATCCAGGGCATCAGCCCCTCGTTCAACTTCCAGCAATTCACCCGCGCCCTGCATGGCTGGTGGCTGGTACCGTTCACCAATGGGTACAGTTGGGGCTGGTACCTGGTGTCCGCGCTCGGCTTGCCGCTGCTCGCCTCGCTGATCACCGGGCTGGTGGTGTACAAGCGCTTCTGGAAAGGCTTCCTTCGTCCTACCCTGCGCATCCGCCATGGCGCGCGAATCTTCTGGGGCGACTTTCACCGCCTGAGCGGCATCTGGTCGATCTGGTTTATCGCGGTCATTTCAATCACTGGCACCTGGTTCCTGATCGAGGCTGTCCTGGGCGACAACCAGATATCCATTTCCAGTGAACCCATCGTGCCAGTTATCGCACGGGACAAGGTGCCGCTGTCGGCGCCGGGCGTGCCGGCACCGATGATCCCTATCGACAAGGCGATCGACATCGCCGCCGAGCGAATCCCCGGCCTGGACGCCAGCTTTGTGTTCATGCCAAGCAACGCCTACAGCCACCTGCAGATCGGCGGGCGTGGCTGGTACCCGTTGATGTTCCAGACCGCACAGCTGAACCCCTATGACGGTGAAATCGCGGTCTCCAACCTGTTGTCCGACCGTACCCCGCTGGAATTCGTCACCGAGTCGATGCGCCCACTGCACACCGGGGACTTTGGCGGTTTGTGGATCAAGCTGATCTGGGCATTCTTCGGCCTGGTGCTGAGCATGATGGTATTGAGCGGCTTGCTGATCTGGACCAAGCGCACCGCCCTGGCCACCCTCAACGCCCTCAAGCGCGAGGCCAAGACGCAACGTCAGCACGTGCCCATCCCGGCCATGCACGCCGACACCTCGGAGGCTCAGCGATGAGCAAGGTCGCAACCGTACCCCCGTCCCCGCTGCGCGCCTTTTGGCTGAAATGGCGTTTCCATATCAACATCCTGCTGTTGCTGGTGCCGCTGGGGTTCATGCCCAAATACTTTGCCGACGCCGCGTTGTTTCGCGGGGATACCGGCATCGGCGAGCGCGTGGCCGGGCAAGTGCAAGTCGGCCCCTGGAGCCTGACGCTGGCTGAGTTTCGCAACGAAGGCCCGAGCCCGAACCCGGCTGGCCCGATGAAGTTCTTCAACGCTGCCCTGTGCGATACCTGTGCCGAGCAGGTCAAGGCCACTTACCTGCGTATCGGCAAACCCCGCAGCCTGCGCGCCGCCGGAGTGATCTTCTTCGGCACGCCGTACCGTATGGGCGCCGCCCTGCCGATCCCCGAACGCACCCCGGCGGACGCCGAAATATGGGTGACCATGGAAGGGTGGGACGGCAGCATGCACCAGGGTTCCATCCCGCTGAGCCAGGCCTCGCCTGCCACCATTGCCTGGCTGAACAAGCAAGGAGTCAAACCATGACGTTCAAGCGCTTCACCCGCGCCGCGCTGTTGCTGTGCGCCGGCCTGAGCACCGCCGCCTTTGCCCACAACCCGATGTGCGAATGCAAGGAAATCCCCGGCGAGCAGATCCAGTGCAAAGGCGGCTTCTCCGACGGCAGTGGCGCCCCCGGCGTTACCCTGGATGTGATCGGCTACGACGAAACCATCCTGGTGCCGGGCAAGCTCGGCGAGGATTCGACCCTGACTTTCAAGAAGCCCGCCGCCGAGTTCTACGTGCTATTCGATGCCGGCCCCGGCCACGTGGTGGAAATCGACCAAGCGGATATCCCGTCGCAATGAGTACCACACAGGTTGTACGCCCCGCCGGCGCGGGCCACGAAACCCTTTATGTGTTGCTGTTGTGTCTGATCATCCTCGCGGTGGCGGGTACGGTCGTGGCGCTGCATGGGGAAACCCAGGAAGTCGCGGCGGTGCCAAGCCATCAGTTGGACGCCCGCCGCGACCTGAGCGCCGCCGAGCAAGGCATCTACGCCGACCTGCGGGTGACCCTGGATGAAATCCACCTGTTGCAGCAGGAACACAGCGCCCTGCCGACGCCTGAGCAACTGGCCGAAGAAGGCTTCGCCCCCTTTGCCCAGGACGCTAGCTCAGTAAGCCGGGGCGGCCACCGCTGGCAGTTGCTGGCACCGGCTGCCTACCTGGGCTTGAGCCAGGCGCCGGCCACCAGCGGTTCGCTGCTGATGCGCGTGCAAGGCAGTGAGCCGGATATCTGGCTCAACCGCAGCGCCAACCTTGCCGCTCCATCCGACCTCACTGACCAGGCGCTGATCGCGGCCGGCTGGCAGCAGGTGGTCGCGCAATTCGATGCTGGCGTTACCCGCCAGCACCGTCACTGAACGAGAAGACCGATTGCCCATGTCTATGTCATCGCCCCTGTTGCGCCTGTTGCTGGTTGGCCTGTTCAGCCTGATGCTCGCCCCCCTTGCCAATGCCGAGGCGGCCAAGCGCCTGCGTATCGGCATTACCTTGCACCCCTATTACAGCTACGTGGCCAATATCGTGGGCGACAAGGCCGAAGTGGTGCCGCTGATTCCCGCCGGTTTCAACCCCCATGCCTACGAGCCGCGCGCCGAAGACATCAAGCGCATCGGCACCCTGGATGTGATCGTGCTCAACGGCGTCGGCCATGACGACTTCGCCGACCGCATGATCGCCACCAGCGAGCGCCCGGACATCCCGGTGATCGAAGCCAACGCCAACGTGCCGCTGCTCGCCGCTACAGGTAACGCGGCACGCGGTGCGGGCAAGGTGGTCAACCCGCACACCTTCCTGTCGATCAGCGCGTCGATTGCCCAGGTCAATAACATTGCCCGTGAGTTGGGCAAGCTCGACCCGGACAACGCCAAAACCTACACCCAGAACGCCCGCGCCTACGGCAAGCGCCTGCGCCAGATGCGCGCCGACGCCCTGGCCAAGCTGACCAGCGCGCCCAACCCCGACCTGCGTGTCGCCACCGTACACGCGGCCTACGACTACCTGTTGCGCGAGTTTGGCCTGGAGGTCACCGCCGTGGTCGAGCCGGCCCACGGTATCGAGCCAAGCCCCAGCCAACTGAAAAAGACCATCGATGAACTGCGTGCTCTGGATGTGAAAGTGATTTTCTCGGAGATGGATTTCCCGTCCACCTACGTCGATACCATCCAGCGTGAATCCGGGGTCAAGCTGTACCCGCTGTCGCATATTTCCTACGGCGAATACAGCGCCGAGAAGTACGAAGTGGAGATGGCCGGCAACCTCAACACCGTGGTACGGGCGATTCAGGAGTCGGGAGCATGACCGCCGCACAGCAACTGAACCCCGTCAGCGTCGGCCCCACCCTGAACTTCGACCAGGTCTCGCTGACCCTGGGGCGCACCGTGATCCTTGATGGCGTGAGTTTCCAGGTACAACCGGGCAGCATCCACGCGCTGGTCGGCCCCAACGGCGGCGGCAAAAGCTCGCTGATCAAGACCCTGTTGGGGCAGACGCCGCACCAGGGGCGTTTGAGCCTGGAATGGCCAACCACACCCGGCACCATCGGTTACGTGCCCCAGGCGCTGGAATTTGACCGGGGCTTGCCGATGACTGTGGACGATTTCATGGCTGCCATGTGCCAGCGTCGCCCGGCGTTTCTGGGCCTGTCCAGGCATTACGCAGCAGCGATTGGCGATGCCCTTGAACGCGTCGGCATGCAAGACAAGCGCAAGCGCCGCATGGGCGCGTTGTCCGGCGGTGAGCGCCAGCGCGTACTGCTGGCCCAGGGGCTGATTCCGGCGCCGCAGTTGCTGGTGCTGGATGAACCGATGTCGGCCCTCGACGAGGCGGGTATCCAGGTGTTCGAGCGGCTATTGAACGACTGGCGCCTGGCTGGGATTACGGTGCTGTGGATCGAGCACGACCTGGAGGCCGTTGGCCGCCTGGGCGACCGCGTCACCGGTCTGAACCGCCGCGTGCTGTTCGACGCCACACCGAAAGAGGCGCTGACCCCGGACCGCCTGCTCACTTTGTTCTCCACCCACCCTCGGAGCCCGGCGCCATGAGTTATGAAGCCTTTCGCTTGATGGTCCAGGGCTGGGCCTCTTCCGGTTACCTGCCCGAAGCCCTGGCCTACGGGTTTGTGGTCAACGCCCTGCTCGCCGGCTTGTTGATCGGCCCGGTGCTGGGCGGCCTGGGCACGCTGGTGGTGGTCAAGCGCTTTGCGTTTTTCTCCGAAGCGGTCGGCCATGCCGCGCTGACCGGCGTGGCCGTGGGCATCCTGCTGGGAGAACCCTATACCGGGCCTTATGGCAGCCTGTTTGGCTACTGCCTGCTGTTCGGCATCCTGCTCAATTACCTGCGTAACCGCACCGGCCTGGCGCCCGATACCTTGATCGGCGTATTCCTGTCCGTGTCCCTGGCACTGGGGGCAAGCCTGCTGCTGATCCTGGCCGGCAAGATCAACGTGCACATTCTCGAGAACGTGCTGTTTGGCTCGGTGCTGACGGTCAACGGCAACGATCTGCTGGTACTGGCCATTGTCGGCTCGCTGGTGATGGCCCTGGCATTGCCGTTGTACAACCGCATCATGCTGGCCAGTTTCAACCCGCAATTGGCGGCAGTGCGCGGGGTGGCGGTGAAAAGCCTGGACTACCTGTTCGTGATCCTGGTGACCCTGATCACCGTTGCCGCGGTCAAGGTCATAGGCGCAATCCTGGTCGGCGCCTTGCTGGTGATTCCTGCCGCTGCGGCGCGCCTGTTGAGCCAGTCACTCAAAGGGTTTTTCTGGATCTCGGTGTTGATCGCTACCGTCAGCACCCTGTGCGGCATCCTGCTGCCGATCATCTTCGACCTGCCCATCCCATCCGGCGCCGCCATCATTCTGGTTGCCGGTATCGCCTTCGCCTTCGCCGCCATCGCCCGTGGCGTTGTGCCCAGCCTCAAAGGGAATCTTGGATAATGCGCCCTGTCTTTCGCCCATTGGTCCTGGCCATCGCTTGCTTGATGAGTACGTCGGCGCTGGCCGTCGACGGTTTCGACGCCAAGGACTTCAAAGTCAACCAGGGCCTCGGTCACGCAGCCCTGACCAAGACCAAGCAGCCGGTCAAGGTGCTGGCCTCGCTGCCGATTACCTACGGCTTGGCCGAGGCGCTGCTCAAAGGCACCAACGTAAAGCTTGAACGCGCCGCGCCGGCCAACCTGCCGGGTTCGCGGCAGGTGTCCTACTTCACCGGCCGCGGTGCTGCGGCACTGAACAAGCTGGCGCTGGACGCCGACGCGGCCATCGGCCTGCGCTCGCTGTGGGCCGATGACCCGCTGTACCCCGTGGCGCGGCGCAGCAATATCCGCATCGTCGAAGTCGATGCCGCACGCCCGGTGGACGGCGGCTTGCCGGGTATCGCAGTACAACCGGGTGTCACCGATGGCTTGAACAGCCAACCCTGGCAATCGAGCAACAATATGGGGCGCATGGCCGACGTGATGGCCGCCGACCTGAGCCGCCTGGCGCCGGCTGCCAAACCCAGGATCGACGCTAACCTGGCCGCGCTCAAACAGCGTTTACTCAAGCTCACCGCCGACAGCGAGGCGCGCTTGGCCAAGGCCGACAACCTGAGTGTGCTCAGCTTGAGCGATCACTTCGCGTACCTGGTCAGCAGCCTGAACCTGGAAGTGCTCGGCACCGATGCACGGCCCGATGCCGAGTGGACGCCCGAGGCGCTGCAAAAACTCAGCAGCACGTTGAAGGACAACGATGTGGCCGTGGTGCTGCATCACCGTCAACCCAGCGATGCAGTCAAAACCGCCATCACTGCCGGCGGCTCCAGACTGTTGGTATTGAATGTGGACGGCGCCGACCCGGTGACGGAGTTGGAAACCAATGTGGACCAAGTGATCAAGGCACTCACACCCTAGGCAAGCCACCGATCCGTCAGAGATAAACTCGGTTCATTGTGGGAGCTGGCTTGCCTGGGATGCGGACGCCTCGGTTTATCAGGCGCACCGAGTCGATACCATCGCAGGCAAGCCAGCTCCCACATGGGTTCGCGGTGCACCAGCCGCTACACCACATCCACACCCACATGAATCGCATCATGCCGCCAGAACTCCAGGTCACAGTCGATCAGGCGTTGATGCTGGTCGTAATTGACCCGGGCGATGCGCAAGCCCGGGCTGCCTACCGAGACCCGCAGCGCAGCGGCCGCTTCCACCGGCAGTGAGGTCGGCACAATCTCGAAGCGCACCCGCCCGTAGTGCAAGTCATATTTGCTGGCATACAGCTCAGTCATCGACTGATTCAAATCACACGCCAGAATCCCCGGAAAATACTGCGGGTTCAGATAGTGCTCCACATACAACACCAGGCGCCCGTCAATCCTGCGCCCCCGGCAAATCTGGATCACGCTCGACAACGCCGGCAACTGCAACCACGCGCACACTGCCGCCGACGCCGGTTGCAAGCGTGCTGAGATGACCTGCGTGGAAGCCTCACGCCCCTGGTCGCTGACCATCGCGTGAAAATGGCTGCGCTGCATCAGGTTATAGGCCAGCCGTGGCGGCGAGACGAACCAGCCCCGACGCTCTTCGCGGTAAATCTGCCCTTGGGCCTCAAGCTGTAACAAGGCTTCCCGCACGGTAATCCGAGTGGTACCAAACAACTCGCTGAGCTTGCGTTCGGCGGGCAGTTTGCTGGCTGGCGGCAACAAGCCATGGTCGATCTGCTCCTGCAGCGCCAGGCCGATGGAAGTTACCGCCTTGATTGCCTCATCACGCATCAACGTTACCTATCTGGACTAGACCAGCACCGTTCAGGTGCACAAAACGCGCTCTATCTGGGCTTTTGCTGCTGTGTGCCAGCCTAGGCACTACACATGACCGACAGATGACAAAGGCTGTCGACTGCCTCAACCACCCCCTGCAATACATCGGCCAAGTCTAGGGCCTACGGGCACTTGGGCATGGTCTACGCTAAGTCGGAGCTGAGCGACATCAGCGCTTCAAAAACGACACCGACATGAAACTGTCATCCAGGGGGCCTAGATTGGCTCAGGTATTGCTGACCTAGACCAAACCACCGCTAACGTTCAGATAAAACGCCGCGTTGAAAACGCCCAAAGGAGCTTCGGATGAAACAGCTTTTCCTGGCATCACTGTTAGGCTCGACCATTGCCATGTGCACCGCCGCCATGGCTGCTGATACCGATCTAAAAACCTTGGAAGCCGCCGCCAAAGCGGAAGGCGCCGTCAACAGCGTCGGCATGCCCGATGACTGGGCCAACTGGAAAGGCACCTGGGAAGACCTGGCCAAGACCTACGGCCTCAAGCACATCGACACCGACATGAGCTCGGCCCAGGAAATCGCCAAGTTCAAAGCCGAAAAAGACAACGCCAGCGCCGATATCGGTGACGTGGGCGCAGCCTTCGGCCCGATCGCGGTGAAACAGGAAGTCACCCAGCCGTACAAACCGTCCACCTGGGCGCAGGTGCCGGATTGGGCGAAAGACAAGGACGGTCACTGGGCCCTGGCCTACACCGGCACCATTGCCTTTATCGTCAACAAGAAGCTGCTGCACGGCTCCGAAGTGCCCACCACCTGGGCTGACCTGCAAACCGGTAAATACAAGGTCTCGGTGGGTGACGTGAGCACCGCCGCCCAAGCCTCCAACGCGGTCCTCGCCGCGGCCATCGCCAACAAGGGTGACGAGAAAAACATCGCGCCGGGCCTGCAATTTTTCACCAAGATCGCCCAGCAAGGTCGGCTCTCGCTGTCCAACCCGACCATCGCCACCATGGAAAAAGGCGAAGTCGAAGTGGGCCTCGTCTGGGACTTCAACGGCCTGAGCTACAAGGCCAAGATGGCCAACCCGGATGACTACGTGGTGCTGATCCCCTCGGATGGCTCGGTGAAATCCGGCTACACCACCATCATCAACAAATACGCCAAGCACCCGAACGCCGCCAAGCTCACCCGCGAATACATCTTCAGCGATGCCGGCCAGCTCAACCTGGCACGCGGCAATGCGCGTCCGATCCGGGCTGAAACCGACTTGAAACTGCCGGCAGATGTTGCCAAAAACCTGATCCCGGGCGAGCAGTACACCAAGGCCAACCCGCAGCCGATCAAGGATGCCGATGCCTGGGAAGCGACGTCCAAGAAGCTGCCACAGATGTGGAACGAGCAAGTCATCGTAGAAATGAAGTAATCGGTCTCTCTGATCCAAAGGCGGTCAGTGTGGGAGCTGGCTTGCTGTGGCGAGGGAGCTTGCTCCCGCTCGACAGCGTAGCTGGAGCCGGCTTTTTGGGGGTGCTCCGCACCCCAGCGCAAGCAAAGTTGCTCGCCACAACAAGCCAGCTCCCACATTTGATCCCATCCCAAGTTGATACTGAGCCATACCCTCTGTTGCGGAGCCCCAGCCCCCATGAAGCACACTGTCATCCTTGTGGTGCTCGACGGCCTCAACTTCGAGGTTGCCCGGCACGCCATGGGGCACTTGCAGGCCTACGTCGGCGCAGGACGCGCAGCCCTCTACACACTGGAATGTGAACTGCCTGCCCTGTCCCGCCCGTTGTATGAATGCATCCTCACCGGCGTGCCGCCGATCCAAAGCGGTGTCGTGCACAACAACGTCTCGCGCCTGTCCACCCAGCGCAGCATTTTCCATTACGCCACCGACGCCGGCTTGAGCACCGCGGCGGCGGCTTACCACTGGGTCAGCGAGTTGTATAACCGCACGCCCTTTCTCGCCGCCCGCGATCGTCACACCGACGACAAGGCGCTGGCGATCCAGCACGGGCATTTCTACTGGAATGACCACTACCCCGATTCCCACCTGTTCGCCGACGCCGAAAGCCTGCGGCTCAAGCACGCGCCAAACTTTTTGCTGGTGCACCCGATGAACATCGACGACGCCGGCCACAAGCATGGCCTCGACACCTCGCAATACCGCAACAGCGCACGCTCGGCTGACATTATCCTGGCCGACTACCTGCAAGGCTGGCTCGATGGCGGCTACCAGGTACTGGTCACCGCCGACCACGGCATGAACAACGACCGCTCCCACAACGGCCTGTTGCGCGAAGAACGGGAAGTGCCACTGTTTGTCATCGGTGACGCCTTCAGCCTGGACAGCGACGCTGCGCCGAAACAGACCGACCTGTGCGGCACCGTCTGCGAACTGCTCGGCGTGCCCCACGACAAACCTGTGTGCCGGGAGTTGCTCAAGTGAATGCATTGACCCGCGGTAAATGGCTGGCCCTGCTATGCCTGCTGCCCTTCGCACTGTTCTTTATCGTGTTCGAGATCGCACCGCTGGTGTGGGTGCTGATCAGCAGCCTGCAAACCGAAGAGGCCGGCTGGAGCCTGGAAAACTTCACCCGCATCTTCACCTCGAAGTTCTACCGGCAGGCCATCCAGTTCAGCCTGGAGATCAGCTTTTACTCCAGCATCTTCGGCATCATCATCGCCACCTTGGGCAGCTACTCACTGCGCCGAGTGGATTCGCCGCTGCGCAACTTCGTCACCGCGTTCGCCAACATGACCAGCAATTTCGCCGGCGTGCCCCTGGCCTTCGCGTTCATCATCCTGCTGGGGTTCAACGGCAGCATCACCCTCATGCTCAAGCAGGCCGGGATCATTGAGGACTTCAACCTGTACTCGAAAACCGGCTTGATCATCCTTTATACCTATTTCCAGATCCCCCTCGGCGTACTGTTGCTCTACCCGGCCTTTGACGCATTGCGCGAAGACTGGCGCGAATCTGCCGCGCTGCTCGGTGCGAATGGCTGGCAGTTCTGGCGCCATATCGGCCTGCCGGTGCTCACCCCGGCCCTGCTCGGCACCTTTGTGATCCTGCTGGCCAATGCCCTGGGCGCCTACGCCACGGTGTATGCGCTGACCACCGGCAACTTCAACGTGCTGCCGATTCGCATTGCCGGCCTGGTCTCCGGCGATGTGTCGCTGGACCCGAACATGGCCAGCGCCCTGGCCGTGGTGCTGGTGGCGCTGATGACCGTGGTCACGGTGGTGCATCAACTGCTGCTCAAGAGGAGCTACCATGTCTCGCGCTGAAGCCAGTACGGCCTCCCTCTACCATCGGGTGGTGGTGTACCTGTTGTTCCTGATCCTGGTGCTGCCGCTGGTGGGCACTTTTGTCTACTCGATTTCCAGCAGTTGGTCGGCAACCATCCTGCCCACCGGCTTCAGCGTGAAATGGTATGTACAGCTGTGGAGCGACCCGCGCTTTCTGATGGCCTTCGGGCAATCGTTGCTGGTGTGCGTGGGCGCACTTATCCTCTCGGTGGTGTTGATCTTGCCGCTGCTGTTCGTGGTGCATTACCACTTTCCCAAGCTCGACGCGCTGATGAACATCCTGATCCTGCTGCCCTTTGCGGTGCCGCCGGTGGTGTCCTCGGTGGGTCTGCTGCAACTGTACGGTTCCGGGCCGCTGGCGATGGTGGGCACGCCGTGGATTTTGATCGGCTGCTACTTCACCGTCGCGCTGCCGTTCATGTACCGCGCGATCACCAACAACCTGCAAGCCATCAACCTGCGCGACCTGATGGACGCTTCGCAACTGCTCGGCGCCAGCACCTGGCAGGCCGCGATCCTGGTGGTGCTGCCCAACCTGCGCAAGGGCCTGATGGTGGCGCTGCTGCTGTCGTTCTCGTTCCTGTTCGGCGAGTTCGTGTTCGCCAACATCCTCGTCGGCACCCGCTACGAAACCCTGCAGGTGTACCTCAACAACATGCGCAACAGCAGTGGCCATTTCACCAGCGCCGTGGTGATCTCTTATTTCTTCTTTGTGCTGGTACTGACCTGGGCCGCCACTCTCTTGAACAAGGACAAAAGCCAATGAGCTTCGTCAGCGTCCAACACCTGCAAAAAGGCTACGCCGGCACCCCGGTGTTCAGCGATATCAATTGCGAGGTCGCCAAAGGCGAGTTCGTCACCCTGCTCGGCCCGTCCGGTTGCGGCAAATCCACTTTGCTGCGCTGCATCGCCGGGCTTACGCCGGTGGACAGTGGCCAAATCCTCCTGGATGGCCAGGACATCGTGCCCCTGAGCCCACAGAAACGCCAGATCGGCATGGTGTTCCAGAGCTACGCGTTGTTCCCCAACATGACTGTGGAACAGAACGTTGCCTTCGGCCTGCGCATGCAAAAGGTCAATGCCGACGACAGCCACAAGCGCGTGCAAGAGGTGCTGCAACTGGTGGAGCTCAAGGACCTGGCCGGCCGCTATCCGCACCAGATGTCCGGTGGCCAGTGCCAGCGCGTCGCCCTCGCCCGCTCCCTGGTGACCCGCCCGCGCCTGCTGTTGCTCGATGAACCGCTGTCGGCATTGGATGCACGGATTCGCAAGCATTTGCGCGAACAGATCCGCCAGATCCAGCGCGAACTGGGGTTGACCACGATCTTCGTGACCCATGACCAGGAAGAAGCCCTGACCATGTCCGACCGCATCTTCTTGATGAACCAGGGCAAGATCGTGCAGAGCGGCGATGCCGAAACCCTCTATACCGCGCCGGTGGATGTGTTCGCTGCTGGGTTTATCGGCAACTACAACCTGCTCGATGCCGACAAGGCCAGCCAACTGCTGCAGCGACCGATCAGCGGGCGCATCGCGATTCGCCCCGAGGCCATCGAGTTGAGCCGCAGTGGCGAGCTCGATGCGTTGGTGCGTAGCCACAGCCTGCTGGGTAACGTGATTCGCTACCGCATCGAAGCCCGTGGTGTCGAGCTGGTGGTGGACGTGCTCAATCGTTCGGCCGACGACCTGCATCCGGACGGCCAACGCCTGGCACTTTCCATCGACCCCAGCGCACTGTGTGAAGTAGCCTGACAGGCAGCGACCTATTGAGAGAGAGCATCACCGATGGCATTGGTAATTTTTGATCTGGACGACACCTTGATCCACGGCGACTGCGCCACGCTGTGGAGCGAACAGATGGGCCGCCTCGGCTGGGTAGACCCTGAGTCATTCATGCGCAGGAACAACGAGCTGATGGATGCCTACAGCCAGGGCAAGCTGTTGATGGAAGATTTCATGGATTTCAGCCTGGAGCCGATGATCGGCCGAACCCCGGAAGAAATCGAGCACCTGGTGGAGCCGTGGGTCGAGGACGTGATCGAGCCGCTGATCTACAGCGACGCCACCAAGACCATCGCCCGCCACCGCGCGAACGGTGACCGGATCCTGGTGATTTCCGCTTCGGGCACTCACCTGGTCACGCCGATTGCTGCGCGTATCGGTATCGAGGAAGTGCTGGGGATTAACCTGAGCGTCAGCCATGGGGTATACGACGGCAAGACAGAGGGTGTACTGACTTACCGTGAAGGCAAGATCACGCGGTTGCTGGAATGGCTGGAGCAGGAAGGCGAAACCCTTGAAGGTGCCTATTTCTATTCGGACTCGCGCAATGATTTACCGCTGCTGCTCAAGGTGGATCACCCGCAGGTGGTGAACCCGGACCCGGTGTTGCGCGCCCATGCCGAACAGGCCGGCTGGCCGATCCACCACTGGACCTGAATCAATAGACATCAACCTGTGGGAGCTGGCTCGCCTGCGATAGCGGTGCAACAGTGAAGAATTCTTCATCTGGCGCACCGCTATCGCAGGCAAGCCAGCTCCCACACTGACTGCATTTCAATCTAGGATTCGGTCAGGCTATTGGCAATATGGACTACACCGGACGTAGGACGAGGTTGTTCTAGCCCCCCACATCACCGTCAACGCCTTGCAATGCTTTCACAGTGCCTCCATAGTGAGTCTGGACTGAGCCCGGTGCTGTAGCGCCGGGCTTTTTGCATTATGCGACCGGACCATATGGAACCGGCTCCCTCAAAGACGGCCTAATATGCGTTATCAATTGCCCCCGCGTCGAATCAGCATGAAGCATCTGTTCCCCAGCACCGCCCTCGCTTTTTTCATTGGTCTCGGCTTCGCGTCGATGTCGACCAATACGTTCGCAGCCAATAGCTGGGACAACCTTCAGCCTGATCGCGATGAGGTGATTGCCAGCCTTAACGTCGTCGAGTTGCTCAAGCGCCATCACTACAGCAAGCCGCCGCTGGACGACGCTCGCTCGGTGATCATCTACGACAGCTACCTCAAGCTGCTGGACCCTTCGCGCAGCTACTTCCTGGCCAGCGATATCGCTGAGTTCGACAAGTGGAAGACCCAATTCGACGACTTCCTCAAGAGCGGCGACCTGCAACCCGGCTTCACCATCTACAAGCGTTACCTGGACCGCGTCAAAGCGCGTCTGGACTTCGCGTTGGGTGAGCTGAACAAGGGCGTCGACAAACTCGATTTCACCCAGAAAGAAACCCTTCTGGTAGACCGCAAGGACGCCCCTTGGCTGACCAGCACCGCAGCCCTGGACGACCTGTGGCGCAAACGCGTCAAGGACGAAGTGCTGCGCTTGAAGATCGCCGGCAAAGAGCCCAAGGCCATTCAAGAACTGCTGACCAAGCGCTACAAAAACCAGCTGGCACGCCTGGACCAGACCCGTGCCGAGGATATCTTCCAGGCCTACATCAACACCTTTGCGATGTCCTACGACCCGCACACCAATTATCTGTCGCCAGATAACGCGGAAAATTTCGATATCAATATGAGTCTGTCCCTGGAAGGCATCGGTGCCGTCCTGCAAAGCGACAATGACCAGGTGAAGATCGTACGTCTGGTGCCGGCAGGCCCTGCTGACAAAACCAAGCAAGTGGCACCGGCCGACAAGATCATCGGCGTGGCCCAGGCCGACAAAGAGATGGTCGATGTGGTCGGCTGGCGCCTGGACGAAGTGGTCAAGCTGATCCGTGGGCCTAAAGGCAGCGTGGTGCGCCTGGAAGTAATTCCGCACACCAATGCACCGAACGACCAGACCAGCAAGATCGTGTCCATCACCCGTGAAGCGGTGAAGCTCGAAGACCAGGCCGTGCAGAAGAAAGTCCTCAACCTCAAGCAGGATGGCAAGGACTACAAGCTGGGCGTGATCGAAATCCCGGCCTTCTACCTGGACTTCAAGGCGTTCCGCGCCGGTGATCCGGACTACAAGTCCACCACCCGCGACGTGAAGAAAATCCTGACAGAACTGCAGAAAGAGAAAGTCGACGGCGTGGTCATCGACCTGCGCAACAACGGCGGCGGCTCCCTGCAGGAAGCCACCGAGCTGACCAGCCTGTTTATCGACAAGGGCCCGACCGTGTTGGTACGCAACGCTGACGGCCGTGTCGACGTGCTCGAAGACGAGAACCCAGGGGCCTTCTACAAAGGGCCGATGGCGCTGCTGGTCAACCGTCTCTCGGCCTCGGCCTCGGAGATTTTCGCCGGCGCCATGCAGGACTACCACCGTGCACTGATCGTCGGCGGCCAGACCTTCGGCAAAGGCACCGTGCAGACCATCCAACCGCTGAACCATGGCGAGCTCAAGCTGACACTGGCCAAGTTCTACCGGGTATCCGGGCAGAGCACCCAGCACCAGGGTGTACTGCCGGATATCGATTTCCCGTCGATCATCGACACCAAGGAAATCGGCGAAAGTGCCCTGCCTGAAGCCATGCCGTGGGACACCATCCGCCCTGCGATCAAGCCGGCTTCGGATCCGTTCAAGCCCTTCCTGGCGCAGTTGAAGGCTGATCATGACACCCGCTCCGCCAAGGACGCCGAGTTCGTGTTTATCCGCGACAAGCTGGCCCTGGCCAAGAAGCTGATGGAAGAGAAGACCGTCAGCCTCAACGAAGCGGATCGCCGTGCACAGCACTCCAGCATCGAGAATCAGCAACTGGTGCTGGAAAACACCCGCCGCAAGGCCAAGGGTGAAGACCCGCTCAAAGAGCTGAAGAAAGAAGATGAAGACGCGCTGCCGACCGAGGCCGATAAAACCAAGCCGGAAGACGACGCTTACTTGGCCGAGACTGGCCGGATCCTGCTGGATTACTTGAAAATCACCAAGCAGGTGGCCAAGCAGTAAATGATGGCGATTTAATGTGATCGCTCCTCGGAGTGTCATCATATAGACATCATTCTGTCGTGAAATAAAAGGACCGCAGGTTTACGCCTGCGGTCCTTTTTTTTGATCGAGACCGCCATGACCATGACCGAACAGCTGAATGCATTGGGCTCAATCCTGGCTCAAGGCAGTTTGCACAGCCTGTTCCAACCGATCATTTGCCTGTCGGAGCGGCGTATCCTCGGTTATGAAGCCCTCAGTCGTGGCCCGTCCAACAGCCCGCTGCACTCCCCCGTCGCACTGTTCTCGGTGGCCAGCCACGCCGGGCGCCTGAGCGAATTGGACATGGCGTGTCGAGAGAGTGCATGCCGGCGCTTCAGCGAGCAGAAACTGCCCGGCAAGCTGTTCCTCAATATCTCGCCGGGATCCTTGATGGAGAACGCACATCAGCCAGGGCGCACGCTGCAACTGTTGCGCGACTTCGGCATTTCTCCCAGCCAGGTGGTGATCGAGCTAACCGAGCAGGCACCCACCGACGATTTCGCGCTGCTGCAAACTGCCTTGCACCACTACCGCGACATGGGTTTTGCCATCGCACTGGATGACTTGGGCGCCGGTTATTCCAGCTTGCGGTTGTGGTCCGAACTGCGCCCGGACTACGTGAAGATCGACCGGCACTTTATCGACGGCATTCACCAGGACGCCCTCAAGCGTGAGTTTGTCGGCTCGATCCTGCAGATCGCCAGGGCGTCCCGCGCCCAAGTGATTGCCGAGGGCATCGAGCTGCCGGAAGAACTGGCGGTGTTGACCGAGATGGGTGTCGACCTGGTCCAGGGCTACCTGCTCTGCCGCCCTCAAGAAAAACCGCCGCAGGAACCGCGCCTGATGCTGCCCAAGCCGGATAACGCCACGCTGGCCCTCAATGACGAAGGCAGTGACCTGAGCGCCCTGCTCAATGAGCAGCCCGCCGTGGATCAAGACACCGCTACCGCCCAAGTGCTGGAATCGTTCCGCCGCCAGGCCAACCTCAACTCGCTGGCGGTGTTGGACGGCCGTGGTTGCCCGGTCGGCATTGTGCACCGGCACTCGTTGTCGGACGCGTTGCTCAAGCCATTCGCGACCGATTTGTTTGCGCGCAAACCCATCAGTCGCTTAATGAGCGATGATTTTTTGGCGGTGGAGCTGAGCCAGTCCTTGCAACAGGTCAGCCGTTTACTCACCAGCCGCGCACGGCAACGCATCGAAGAGGATTTCATCATTACCCTGAACGGTGATTACCTGGGGCTGGGTCGGGTCATCGACGTGCTCAAGTTGATCACGGAGCTGAAAATCCAGCAGGCCCGCTACGCCAACCCGTTGACCTTGTTGCCTGGCAATGTGCCGATCCAGCAGTGCCTCACCCGGCTACTGCAGCAACAGCGCGAGTCGGTGATCTGCTATGTGGATATCGACAGTTTCAAACCGTTCAACGATATCTACGGCTACGGGCGCGGGGATGAAGTGCTGCTGTGCCTGGCGCAGTGCCTCAACGACCGGGTAGACCCCAGCCGCGACTTTGTCGGACACATTGGCGGCGATGATTTTCTGCTGGTGCTGGGCCCGCAGGATTGGCGCAAGCGGCTCAACCAGTTGCTGGATGACTTCCATACCCAATGCCGACGCTTCTACCGCGCTGAACATCTGGAGGCTGGGTGCTTCGTGGCCCTCAATCGCCAGGGCGTGCGCCAGGAGTTTGCGTTGCTGTCGCTGTCCATCGGTGTAGTGCACTTGTATCCACAGGCCTGCGCACAACTCGATGCCAGCCAGTTGGCAGAGCTGGCGTCACAAGCCAAGCACCATGCCAAGGATGTGGCGGGCTACAGCATCCACGTGATCGACAGCATGGACACCTGCCCCCAGGCGCTTTAGGCCTCGGCGGACTCCGGATACTCGTACTCGAACACCCGCACCACTTCGGATGCATGCCAGGACGCGGCGGCGACGCCATCGGACGGCCCGCTGAACCGCCCCAGACGCTCCACACATTCGAAAAAACCGGTGCGCGGCAGGCGGCTGGCGCCCTGGCTGATCACCAGGGAACTGCGCAGCGGCTGCTCGGCCTTGGCATCCAGTGCCGCCAGGTGCTCCAGGGCCGCCGCCAGGGTCTGCATGGCCGGCGTGGGGAATTGCAGGCGCTCAAGCAGTGCACGGTAGGTGAGCAAATGGCGCTGGCGCCGCGCCTGATCCAGTTCGTTGAGCAACCCATCCCAGTGTTGACGGCTAATACGTAGGCTCAAGACTCATCCCTCCAACCTGCTACGCCCAATTCCCAAGCCAGGCTGCGGCGAATGGCGGCATCCGGCTGGCGTTCACCACTTTCAATCAATCCAAGGTATGAGGGGCTGATCCCCACTGTGCGTGCCAGGGTCTCGATAGCCAGCCCCTTGGCTTCACGCAGGCCGCGCAGGGCTGCGAGCGGGCGCAGGTCCTGATCAATGGCGGTAGAGGCGGCAGGGGAAGAAGCGGGTGTAGGTTGCTGCTGACCGGCAGCTTTTAGCAGCGCCTGGTACTGGTCCCATGGCAACACCGCGTATTCGGGTGCGCCATCGCGTGAAATGATCTGAATATCCATGACTGCCCCGTAGGATAAAAACACTTACTAAGTAAGCTCTTTCCTTAGAAGTGTAATCCTAACAGCCACAAAGGTCGCAGGGGATACCGGGCAACATTAGTTTTTTTGTGGGTTTTCCCGGGCCAGCAGCTCAGGCGTCGCTGGCAGGCGCTCAACCACCGCGAGTTTTTCCGGGCGTTGCGCATCGCGCCACGCACGAAAGGCGCTCAGTTCGCCGCTCAGGGTCTTCATGACCCATGCCAGCACGGCGATGTCATCCAGCATGCCGAACATCGGGAGGAAATCCGGAATCGCATCAATCGGGCTGAGAAAATACATCAGCCCCGCCACCACCGAGATCAGCGCCTTAGGGCTGATCGCACGGTATTCGCCGCGCCAGTAAGCCAGGCACAGGGCCTGCAGTAACTTGAGATCATCCTTGAGCTGGCCGAGCCGATTGCCTTGGCTTGAACCTTTGGCAGCGACGGCAAACAGCAAGGTTGGCAAACGCCCCCGACCGAGCAAGCGTGCGGCCATAGGCAGGAAACGGGTGAAATTGAACGGTGGTTTCATAGGGCACTCCAGTTCCAGGCGACATAAAAGGTTATCCACACAAATTGTGGATAACCTTGTGAACAGAGCCTGTTTTATCGGCTGAAAGCCACGGACTACAAGGCCTACAGTCAGATCGGGCGTTTTTTGCGCACATAAAAAAAACCCAAGAATTCATTGACTTGGAATGTATGTGCGGCTACCCGTGCTCGAGTCTTACATCAGACTGTGTCCGGTTGCGGACGTTCGTTTGGATTTGCAGAGGCTTCAACGTAGGGGCTGGCTGGCGTGCGATAGCCATAGACATCTACACGACCCGGTACGACGTGGCAGCCTGCCAGCCGATGCCTATCTCCCAGACACCCCCGGCTCCAAATGTGGGAGCTGGCTTGCCTGCGATTGCCTTAGGCATCAACACAACTTTACAGGCCGTAGCAGCCAACGCTAACCACGATGCGAAGCGAGCCGCTCTTGATCTTGATCTGCTTTTGATCTTAGGCGCCCCGTTAAACCACGCTGGCCGGAATTCGACAGCGATTTGGGGGGTAAACCGGCAGGGATGCCGGTTTAGCCGCCCCGCGCCATGGATGGCGCGTGGCGGCGGCCCCCCAAATCACTGGCGGATTACGGGCACACCGAGCCTAGGCGAGGTGCCGAGTGGT
>NZ_WJZD01000055.1:0-32951 GCF_021609665.1 Pseudomonas sp. PA-1-3F
GGAAGGGGGCGTAAAAAGAGTGGTCGTGGCTGAAATCGCCATCGCAGGTAAGCCAGCTCCCACAATTGATGTGGGGTGTATTCAAGGGCGGGTTCTTGGCCGCAAGAACGATTTCTTGCGGCAATTAAGAATCCAACTTCAGAAGTTGTTAGCCGTTAGAGCAACCATTGCCCATCACTTGATAGTTAAGAATATGACGCTGGCCTTGAGAATCTTCATATTCCATCTTCACCGGTACAACTTCGCAGACTTCTGGAATGCTGCTCATGGACAAGACTTTGGCCACATCCAAGTGCGTGCTATAGGTGTAGTCCTCGACAATCGGGGCGTTCTGGCCGGCCAGTTCAGTCGGGGCTTCGTCCGCCAGGGCGGCGGTGGCGCACAAGCTGCTCAGGGCGATCACTAATAACGCTTTCATTTCTTCATTACCTTCTTCAGGGCGAAAGGGGGCACGGGGCCCTTGTGAGGCCGCGTGTGTCACTTAAAAGTTGGGAAGTTCGGATTAACGTTGCCTTCGTGGGGGCTGTTGCGTTGTTAATCTCGGTGCCGTGTTGGCGGAGTTGATTCTAGGCCTGCGCGTTATATTCATATACCCGTGCTTTTGATAAACACTTTTGGCGGTTTTTGTAACAATCCCTCAATCAAGATTTTTTCAGAAACCTGTCAGCCGCCGCAGCACGCGGGCCAGAGCGGTGAAAAGGCATAGCAGGGCAATTTGTAGGGTCTTGTTACTACCATCGTCGAATGGTTCTATAGGCCCACCCCGGCTACAACAGGGGCCATACAACAACAACTATGTCACCGAGGTAAGAAAGATGAGTGCGGCTTCCCTGTACCCCGTTCGCCCCGAAGTAGCAGCCAACACGCTGACCGACGAGGCGACCTACAAGGCTATGTACCAGCAGTCGGTGGTCAACCCCGATGGCTTCTGGCGCGAGCAAGCCAAGCGCCTTGACTGGGTCAAGCCTTTCACCGCGGTGAAGCAGACCTCTTTCGACGACCACCATGTCGACATCAAATGGTTCGCCGATGGCACCCTGAACGTTTCCTACAATTGCCTGGACCGTCACCTCGCCGAGCGTGGCGACCAGATCGCAATCATCTGGGAGGGCGACGACCCTGCCGAGAGCCGCAACATCACCTACCGCGAGTTGCATGAAGAAGTCTGCAAGTTCGCCAACGCCTTGCGCGGCCAGGACGTGCACCGCGGCGATGTGGTGACTATCTATATGCCGATGATTCCCGAAGCCGTGGTCGCCATGCTGGCCTGTACCCGCATCGGCGCGATCCATTCGGTGGTGTTTGGCGGTTTTTCCCCAGAAGCCCTGGCCGGTCGCATCATCGACTGTAAGTCGAAAGTGGTGATTACCGCTGACGAAGGCATTCGCGCCGGTAAGAAAATTCCGCTTAAGGCTAACGTTGACGACGCACTGACCAACCCGGAAACCAGCAGCATCCAGAAGGTGATCGTGTGCAAGCGCACCAATGGCGCGATCAAGTGGAACCAGCATCGCGACATCTGGTACGAAGACCTGATGAAAGTGGCGGGCACCGTCTGCGCGCCAAAAGAAATGGGCGCCGAAGAAGCGCTGTTCATCCTCTATACCTCCGGCTCTACCGGCAAGCCCAAGGGTGTGCAGCACACCACCGGTGGCTACTTGCTCTATGCGGCCCTGACTCACGAGCGCGTATTCGACTATCGCCCAGGCGAAATCTACTGGTGCACCGCCGACGTCGGCTGGGTCACTGGCCACACCTACATCGTCTACGGCCCGCTGGCCAACGGCGCGACCACGCTGCTGTTTGAAGGCGTGCCGAACTACCCGGACATCACCCGCGTGGCGAAGATCGTCGACAAGCACAAGGTCAACATCCTCTACACCGCACCGACCGCGATCCGCGCCATGATGGCCTCCGGCACCGCTGCCTGTGAAGGCGCCGACGGCAGCAGCCTGCGCCTGTTGGGTTCGGTGGGTGAGCCGATCAACCCGGAAGCCTGGGACTGGTACTACAAGAACGTCGGCCAATCCCGTTGCCCGATCGTCGATACCTGGTGGCAGACCGAAACCGGCGCCACCTTGATGAGCCCATTACCAGGCGCCCACGCGCTCAAGCCAGGCTCGGCCGCACGACCGTTCTTTGGTGTGGTGCCGGCACTGGTGGACAACCTCGGTAACATCATCGAAGGTGCTGCCGAAGGCAACCTGGTGATCCTCGATTCGTGGCCAGGCCAGGCCCGTACTCTCTACGGCGACCATGATCGTTTCGTCGACACTTATTTCAAGACGTTCCGCGGCATGTACTTCACCGGTGACGGCGCCCGTCGCGATGAAGATGGTTACTGGTGGATCACCGGTCGCGTGGATGACGTGTTGAACGTGTCCGGCCACCGTATGGGCACCGCCGAGATCGAGAGCGCCATGGTTGCTCACCCCAAAGTCGCCGAGGCGGCGGTGGTGGGTGTGCCGCATGACATCAAGGGGCAGGGCATTTATGTGTATGTCACCTTGAAGAATGGTGAAGAGCCCAACGAAGCACTGCGCCTGGAGCTGAAAAACTGGGTGCGCAAGGAAATCGGGCCGATTGCCTCGCCGGACGTAATCCAGTGGGCGCCTGGGTTGCCGAAAACGCGCTCGGGGAAAATCATGCGGCGCATTTTGCGCAAGATCGCCACGGCTGAATACGATGGGTTGGGGGATATCTCCACCCTGGCAGATCCGAGCGTGGTGGCGCATTTGATTGAAACGCACAAGACCATGAGCGTCGCGTAAGCGGGGTAGGTGGGACAGAGCCCCATTCGGTGCAAGCCGGGTGGGGCTTTTTTGTGGGGGGCCATGTAACACCGAGATGCAGTGTGGGAGCTGGCTTGCCTGCGATAGCTATTTATCAGTTAGCCCATCTTTGGCTGATACACCGTTATCGCAGGCAAGCCAGCTCCCACAGTTCAGATCGCATTTCATAAAGGGGTGTGGGTGTCGGTCTGACAGAGCCGCATCACAACCAAGCCAATAAATATCGGTTTTTCCGGTAGGACATTTCTGAATGTTACCGGCCCGCCCAAATGTGTAACCACCCGCACAAAGCTGGGGCAATGGACCACGCCCCCGCCCCGAAAAACCGCGTTCTAGACACTCCAAAAAATAAGATTAAACGCCAGACTTGCCGTGCTAGAAGGGTTTGCGAATAATAGGCCCGCAATTTGCAGCATCATCAGGTTTAATATCTTTTGTCTCTGCATAAAATTCAGAGGCTGTCAATGTGTTGGAACCGCTTTCTCAGTGCTTCTGTAAATTGTTGTCGCATTGAGGAAATATCGGCTTCCGGCCTGTCGTTAGAATGCCGATCACTCGCTCGTCGTCGCAGGTGTCGCCCGCGCAGGACGCAGCACCGCTATTCGGTTACACCTTCGCCGCATCGTGGGCCATGGCTCATACTGCTGTTTTTGCCCTATACCGATGGAGTCCCAAGATGAAGAAACTCGTGCTGTTGGGCGCCCTGGCGCTGTCCGTGCTGTCCATGCAGGCTTTCGCCGAAGGCAAGCCGCTGAAAATTGGTATCGAAGCGGCTTACCCTCCGTTTGCCTCCAAGGCACCGGATGGCAGCATCGTCGGTTTTGACTACGACATCGGCAATGCGCTGTGCAAGCAGATGGACGTCAAGTGCACCTGGGTCGAGCAGGAATTCGATGGCCTGATCCCGGCGTTGAAAGTGCGCAAGATCGACGCGATCCTGTCGTCCATGTCCATCACTGAAGACCGCAAGAAATCCGTGGACTTCACCACCCGCTACTACCTGTCCCCAGCGCGTCTGGTGATGAAGGAAGGCACCACCGTCAGCGACAGCCTGGATGAACTCAAAGGCAAGAAGATCGGTGTGCAGCGCGGTTCGATCCACGATCGTTTCGCCCGTGAAGTCCTGGCGCCAAAAGGTGCGGATATCAAGGGTTACAGTACCCAGAACGAAATCTACCTGGACGTGGCTGCCGGTCGTCTCGACGGTACCGTGGCTGACGCCACCCTGCTGCAAGATGGTTTCCTGAAAACCGACGCCGGCAAAGGCTACGCGTTTGTAGGTCCATCGTTCACCGAAGCCAAATACTTCGGCGACGGTATCGGCATCGCAGTGCGCAAAGGCGACAAAGAAAACCTTGAGCGCATCAATGCGGCCATCGCTGCAATCCGTGCCAACGGCGAATACAAGAAAATCCAGGACAAGTACTTCGACTTCGATATTTACGGCGCTGACGCCAAGTAACTCATCGCAGCTGTCTGTCCGAAATGGCGCAAGCAACAGTCATCCTGAAGTTTGCGCCATTTTTTCATCCCCCTTTTCGAGGACCTGAATCATGTTGAAAGGCTACGGGGCCGTTATCCTCGATGGCGCTTGGTTGACGCTTCAGCTCGCCTTGTCGTCCATGGCCTTGGCCATTGTTCTGGGTCTGATCGGGGTCGCGCTACGCCTGTCGCCGGTACGTTGGCTGGCTTGGCTGGGCGACTTGTACTCCACGGTGATCCGCGGGATCCCCGACCTGGTGCTGATCCTGCTGATTTTCTACGGCGGTCAGGACTTGCTTAACCGCGTCGCGCCGCTATTGGGCTTTGACGACTATATCGACTTGAACCCCCTGGCCGCCGGTATCGGCACCCTGGGTTTCATCTTTGGCGCTTACCTCTCGGAAACCTTCCGTGGCGCCTTCATGGCCATTCCCAAGGGCCAGGCCGAAGCCGGCCTGGCGTATGGCATGAGCAGCTTCCAGGTGTTTTTCCGGGTGATGGTGCCGCAGATGATTCGGCTGGCGATCCCCGGGTTTACCAACAACTGGCTGGTATTGACCAAGGCCACCGCGCTGATTTCGGTGGTAGGTCTGCAAGACATGATGTTCAAGGCCAAGCAGGCGGCAGACGCCACCCGCGAGCCTTTTACCTTCTTCCTCGCAGTGGCGGCGATGTACCTGGTGATCACCAGCGTGTCGTTGCTGGCCTTGCGTTACCTTGAGAAGCGCTACTCGGTAGGCGTAAGGGCGGCTGATCTATGATCTTCGACTACAACGTCATCTGGGAGGCCATGCCGCTGTACCTTGGCGGCTTGCTGACCACCCTGAAACTGCTCGCTATCTCGCTGTTCTTCGGCCTGCTCGCGGCCTTGCCCCTGGGCTTGATGCGCGTGTCCAAGCAGCCGATCGTCAACGGCGTGGCCTGGCTTTACACCTACGTGATCCGCGGCACGCCGATGCTGGTGCAGCTGTTTTTGATCTACTACGGCCTGGCGCAGTTCGAAGCGGTACGCGAAAGCTTCCTGTGGCCGCTGCTGTCCAGCGCGACATTCTGTGCGTGCCTGGCGTTTGCGATCAACACCAGCGCCTACACGGCCGAAATTATCGCCGGCAGCCTCAAGGCCACGCCTAACGGTGAGATCGAAGCGGCCAAGGCCATGGGCATGTCGCGCTACAAACTGTACCGCCGCATCCTGTTGCCGTCGGCCCTGCGCCGCGCGCTGCCGCAGTACAGCAACGAAGTGATCATGATGCTGCAGACCACCAGCCTGGCGTCCATCGTTACCCTGATCGACATCACCGGTGCCGCGCGTACGGTCAATGCCCAGTATTACCTGCCGTTCGAAGCCTATATCACCGCCGGCGTGTTCTACCTGTGCCTGACCTTCATCCTGGTGCGCCTGTTCAAGTTGGCCGAGCGCCGCTGGCTGAGCTACCTGGCTCCACGGAAGCACTGATATGGAACGTATCGATCATCTGCTGCCCTGGGGGCATTTGGGCTGCGAGCGCCAACTGAGCGTGTTCCGCTTTGGCAACGGCGAGCGCAAGGCCTATATCCAGGCCAGCCTGCACGCCGATGAGTTGCCGGGTATGCGTGCCGCGTGGGAACTGAAAAAACGCCTCACAAAGCTGGAGCAGCAGGGCGCCCTCAACGGCGTGATCGAGCTGGTGCCGGTGGCTAACCCGATGGGCCTTGGCCAGCTGTTGCAAGGCAGCCACCAGGGGCGTTTCGAAGTGGGCAGCGGCAAGAACTTCAATCGCGACTTCGTTGAGTTGAGCGAGCCGGTCGGTGCATTTTTGCAAGGCAAACTGGGTGATGACCCGCACGCCAATGTGCGCATGATTCGCCAGGCCATGAGCGATACGCTCGCCGCCTTGCCCGAGCCGAGCAGCCAGTTGCAAGGCATGCAGCGTATCCTGCTGAGCCATGCCTGCACCGCCGATGTGGTGCTGGACCTGCATTGCGACGCCGAAGCGGCACTGCACATGTACGCGCTGCCCCAACACTGGCCGCAGTGGCGGTCGCTATCGGCACATCTGAATGTGAAGGTCGGCCTGCTGGCGGAAGATTCCGGCGGCAGTTCGTTTGACGAGGCGTGCTCGTTGCCGTGGCTGCGTTTGTCGCGCATGTTCCCGCAGGCGCAGATTCCGCTGGCCTGCCTGGCAACGACGTTGGAGTTGGGCGGCCAGGCCGACACCGGCCGTGATGAAGCCATCTTCCACGCCGAAGGCATCCTTGCGTTCCTCGCCGAACAAGGCTTGATCAAGGGCGAGTGGCCCGCGCCGCAACACGAACCTTGCGAAGGTGTGCCTTTCGAGGGCACCGAACTGCTGTTCGCGCCCCATGCCGGGGTGATCAGTTACCTGCGTAAAGCGGGCGACTGGGTAGAAACCGGCGATGAGATTTTTGAAGTGATTGACCCCCTGACCGACCGCGTAAGCACTATTTGCGCGGGTACCTCGGGGGTGTTGTTTGCCGTTGAACGGCTACGTTATGCCCAAGCGGGTTTCTGGCTGGCCAAGGTGGCGGGGCGCGAAGCGCTGCGTCACGGGCGCTTGCTCAACGACTGACCACCTGTTTTTGTGAGAACCGACCGCATGTACAAGCTTGAAGTCCAAGACCTGCATAAACGCTATGGCAGTCATGAAGTGCTCAAAGGTGTGTCCCTGGCCGCCGCCGCCGGTGATGTGATCAGCATCATCGGTTCCAGCGGTTCGGGCAAAAGTACCTTTTTGCGCTGCATCAACCTGCTGGAGCAGCCCCACGCCGGCAAGATTCTGCTCAATAACGAAGAGCTGAAACTGGTGGCCAACAAGGACGGCGCCATGAAGGCTGCCGACCCCAAGCAACTGCAACGTATGCGTTCACGCCTGTCCATGGTGTTCCAGCATTTCAACCTGTGGTCGCACATGACCGCGATTGAAAACGTGATGGAAGCCCCGGTGCACGTGTTGGGCATATCGAAGAAAGAGGCCCGTGAAAAGGCCGAGCATTACCTGGCCAAAGTCGGCGTGGGCCATCGTAAGGATGCGTTCCCGGGCCACATGTCCGGTGGCGAGCAGCAGCGCGTAGCGATTGCTCGTGCGCTGGCGATGGAGCCTGAGGTGATGCTGTTCGACGAACCTACTTCGGCGCTGGATCCGGAGTTGGTGGGCGAAGTGCTCAAGGTCATGCAGGACCTGGCCCAGGAAGGCCGCACCATGGTGGTGGTGACCCACGAAATGGGCTTTGCCCGCGAAGTGTCGAACCAGTTGGTGTTTTTGCACAAAGGCATTGTTGAAGAACGGGGCAATCCTCGCGAAGTGCTGGTGAACCCGCAGTCCGAGCGCCTTCAGCAATTCCTGTCCGGCAGCTTGAAATAGTCAAGGTTGCCACCCCTCCCCTGTAGGAGCGAGCTTGCTCGCGAAGATCGTCAACGATAACGCGGGAAGCCTGATACCCCGTGGCGTTCTCAGGTTTTTCGCGAGCAAGCTCGCTCCTACAGGAGGGCAGGGCTTCATTGTTTTTGAGATTTGTGTTGGTTTACGGGCTAGCATTGGCCCACAGCTTCTTTCACCGTTTTCGCTCCGGATAGCACTCCATGACCGCCCACAAAATTGGTTTCCTGATTTGGCCCAGCACAAAAGCACTCACGCTTGCGCTGGCTGAGGAGGCCTTGCGCGTTGCTCAGCGGGTACATCCGGATGTGGTCTACGAATTGTCGTTTCTGCAGGCCGAGCCGCAAACCGAGGGGGCCTGGCAACTGCCGGGCGAGCCGTGGGCCGGCAAGCTGGAAGGTTTTCAGAAACTGTTCCTGCTGGCGGATGAGCCGCCTGCCGCCATCGCCTCCCAGCTCAGCACCGCGCTCAAGCAACTGGTTCGGGCTGGTTGCGTGATAGGCGGGTTATCGGCAGGCGTGTACCCATTGGCCCAGCTTGGTTTGCTGGATGGTTATCGTGCTGCCGTGCATTGGCGCTGGCAGGACGATTTCGCCGAGCGTTTCCCCAAGGTCATCGCCACCAGCCACCTGTTTGACTGGGACCGTGATCGCCTGACCGCTTGCGGAGGCATGTCGGTACTTGACCTGCTGTTGGCGGTACTGGCCCGTGACCATGGCGCCGAGTTGGCCGGTGCCGTGTCTGAAGAATTGGTGGTGGAGCGCATCCGTGAGGGCGGCGAGCGCCAGCGCATTCCGTTGCAAAACCGCCTGGGCTCCAGCCATCCGAAGCTGACCCAGGCGGTGTTGTTGATGGAAGCCAATATTGAAGAGCCGCTGACCACCGATGAAATTGCCCAGCACGTGTGCGTGTCACGACGACAGCTGGAGCGCATCTTCAAGCAGTACCTTAACCGCGTTCCCAGCCAGTATTACCTGGAACTGCGCCTGAACAAGGCGCGCCAGATGTTGATGCAAACCAGCAAGTCGATCATCCAGATCGGCCTGTCGTGCGGCTTCTCCTCGGGGCCGCATTTCTCCAGCGCCTACCGTAACTTCTTCGGCGCTACGCCCCGTGAAGACCGCAACCAACGGCGCAGCAGCAGCCCGTTCGAGTTGTCGTCGGTGCCCTCCGAGCGCGGTTGAGCGGCGGGCTATTCATCGCCCTCTGTGTCGGGTCCACCGCTGACGGAGTCCTGGTTGGGATTGATCGGCGGGGGGTGTAAAGCTTCCGGTACATCGAAACTTACCGCCGTGCGGTTGTAATAACTGCGCAGCATGGCGATCGCCGCGGGCGAGAAGGGGTTGCCGCTGAGGTCGAAGCCCTGGGCTCTGTCTGCATCCATTTCAAGGAGGTCGCTGGGCAGCTCGCTAATCTGGTTATTGCGCAAGCTCACTTGATCAAGCGATGGCAGGTTGAATATTCCGTTCGGCACTTGCGTGAGGCCGGCTTCTTCGATCATCAAACCTGTCAGTCCCGACATTTTGCTGATGTCGGGCGCGACGCCCAGCGGGTTATGACTCAGGTCCAGGTACTCAAGGTTTTGCAGGTCGCTCAGAGCGTCGGCGCTGGTGGTGGTCAAGCGAATATGGCTGTTTGCAAGGCTCAGTGACTTGAGTTTGGGTAGATTGAACACGGCGCCAGGAATGTCGTTCAAGGCATAGCGGTAGATCAGCAGGCTTTCCAGGTTGGGAAAGTGCTCGAGAAATCCCTGGGGAATCGACGTAGTTTCCTCTGCTCTCAATTCCAGCTTCGAAATGTGCTCGAAATCGATATTCAATGACGGTAGATCGCCTAGCGGCGCCAGCGTCACTTCCATTTCGTGGGAGGCGGCAGGCGGCTCTTGATCGAAGTCCAGAGCGGTTTCCCGTCGCCAGGCTGCTTCCAGCACTGTTTTGAATTCGTCTCGCACCAACTGCTGCTGAGCCTGGGCTTGCTCGTCCAGTGGTGCCCTCGTACGCGGATGCTGCGCCGGCACACTCACTATCCATTCCTGCAAATCGGCTTGAAGACGCTCGTAGTCCGCTTTCAAGCGCACCAAGTGTGCCATTGAGTCGTCCAGGCCGCCGGGCAGCCTGAAGATGAAGTTATTCGCCTGGTCGACGCTGTACTTGGGGTAAAGCGCTTGCACCATAAGCCTCTGCGCGGGGTTGGCATCAGCACCAAAATGTTCGCCGGTTATCTGGCAATAGGCTTTGATCCTCTGCAGCGTGGCGCGTGAGAACCCGTTGCCTGACAGGTTAAAGGCTTTGGCGGCATTGCCTGGCAGTTGGAAGATCAAATCAGGCAGCCGACTCAAATAGTTGTTGCTCAGATCGGCGCTGACTAGTTGGGGGCGATTGAGCAAGTTCTCGGGAAACAGGGAGATATGGGTTCCGCTCAGGTTCAGCGTCTGTAGTTCAGGCATGTGCCCGAGGTTGGGAGACCGTGACAGCTGATTGTTGTTGGACAGGTCCAGGCTTTTGAGTCCTGTGAATGGATCAAGGTCTGCGCGGTTTTGCAGGGTCAGGTTGCAGTTGCGCAGCGTCAGTCTGTCAAGGTGAGAAAGTGCGATGACCTCGGGAGGAATTGTGTTGAGGGCAACGTCGCTCAGATGCAACGTACGTAGGTTGGGGAAGTGGGTGAGGAAACCTGGCGCTCCCCGGGTAGTGGGGTAACCCTTTAGCGTCAAACTGGAAATGTGATCGAAGTTTGCATTGAGTACAGGCAGTTCGCCGTGTATGGGGTAGCCAAGGTTCAGTGTGCGTCCGATTGCGTGGTCAGTATCGATCGGCGTTTCATGGCGCCAGCCGCGGAGCAGTTCTTGTGTCCATATCCAGCGGTGCAGTTCCGCTTCGGCGACGGTGGAAGGGGGTAGCGGGGCATCGGTGTTGAGAGAGGCCTGCAAGAGGCTCGATCGCCAGGCCATCAGATCGGTTTTCAGTCGTAAAAGCTCGTTTTTCAGGTAGCGGAGCGTCTGTAAGGGAGTGCTGGGATAGCTGTTCAAAATGTCCAGTGTCTGAGTCAGCTCTTGCGGGCTCAGGCCAGGGTACAGCTCGTGTAACAACGCCAATTCGGGGGTGTTGCCGGCCTCTGGCGGTGTGGCGGGGTAGCCTTCCATGCCGCCGGGCAGGCGCATCAACCTGGGGTCGTAGGCAGGTTTGCGCACTGGATCCTGGGCCAACAGCGCGCCGATCGCCTCACGTGTCAGGGGGCGCTGGCTCAAGGTTTGCCGCAGCAACGGACCCTGGCCGATATGAATGCCCAGCGCATCGCGCTGAGTGTCAGGCAGGGCCTGCAGGACGGCAGTGTAAAAATCCGTTTCGGCAAGCACCATGCCTTTTTCGTCTTCGGGGATGTACTCGCCTTCGATGGTACGCACCAGGGTGCGTTTGATCGGTGCTTCAGGAGCGCCGATTGCATCGTGCAGCTTGCCGGTTTGCTTGAAATCGCGCACTTCCAGGCGCACAGACGGCGACCAGCCCGGCAGGTTTTCCAGCGAGTGCAGGGCGAGGCGGTGGGTGTCGCTGTTTTCCAGAGCGGTCATGTACAACCCTTCATGCGCCCGGCTGATTCGAACGTGATGAGCGGCCCAGCGTGCTCGCTCAAGTACCGGTGCGGGTACCGTGCCTTGGTCGATGTCCAGCAACTGCTGGCCGGTGGAGCAGCGTAATACGTCTTCGGCGGCGCTCGTTGGCAGGCCGGGCGCGGCGTCGATGATGGTTTGCAGGCGTGCGTCAGCGGTTATCTCCAGCCCGCGATAACGCGAGTCGAACAGCGAGGCGCGGCTTTTCTGAGCTGCGCGTGCCAGTTGTTTGCGCAGTTTGGCGGTGCGTGCAGGCAGGGTGGGCGTGGGGCCGAACGGCTCTTCAAGCAAGGTTTTGCGTTCCGACTCATTCAAGGTTTCCAGCACGATCGTCAGCAAATCGCCGTTGTTCATCTGGGCTTCGTGTATCTGTGCCACGGCGGCGTTTTTATGGCCTTTGTGCTCCCAGACGGTTTCACCTTTGGCGTTGAGAAACCGCAGGGTCTTGGATTCGGGCCATAGGCCCGTCTGGCTCAGCAGCCACAGTTGCGTTTGGGTATCAGCCTTCTGATACATCGCAGGGTCATCGCTGTTCATTTGGTCGATGAAAGTTTGCAGCTGCTCATCGATCCGGATGCGCTTGAGTGTGTCGGCCAACAGCGGCGGTGGCGGTTGGTGGTCCATGTACAGTTTGCGCAGGGCGTCATCATTGGTCTCGCTGATGCGACTGGCTCTTTCAAGACCGGCTTCGCTGATACCTTCGGCAGATGGGCCGAGCCGGCGCAGCAAGGTGGTGCGATTCCAGGTCAACGGGCGATCCACGGGCGTCAACCAGGCGCCCTTGCCATTGCTCAGTACGCGTGGGCGGTAAGCGTGGGGGCGCGTAGGGTGTTCAAGGCTAGCGTTGCCCGAGGGTTGTTTGATGGAGAAAAATTGCCCGTCCAGCGCCAGGATCTGCTTTTGTTGATGGGCATGTAATCCCTGCGGGCCGGGGCGCGACCCTGGAACCAGTTGAATGTCGTGGGCGTAGGGCGCCAGGTCGGGGTTCCACAGACGGGTTTTACGGTCGGTGGTCACCGGAGTGAGTCTGTCAAAGAAGTCCCATAGCGCCTTCGGTAGCGTCTGTCGCAACAGGTTTTCGGCTATCGGTGCGCCGACCGCGAACATCCCCAGTTGGACCATTTGCTCAAGGATTGACATCAGGTGCCCGAATGCCTGGCGCTTGAGCCCTTCGGCCCAGTCGAGCACGCCTTCGAACACATCGTCGAGCAGTTGATAGGTGGTATAGCCGAGCATCAGTAAGCCCAGCGGCGGAACAAAGGGTGTTGCGATGAAGGCGGCGATTTCGAGAATGGCTTCACCGATTTTCTGCACAACCTCCCAGTGCCGCCAGCGAGCATTTCTGTCAGCGTCGGCGGTGGGAATGGCCGTTACGCGAGCATCGTTGAGCAACTTATCAAGCTTGTTCTCATACAGGTGCTCGTACAGGTCGTTGGTGATTTTCGTCGCATAGAATTGCAGGTTGGTTTTGGCCACGGGTTCGTCACGCCAGACAGGGCGGGGGTCGCCCGAAACATGCTCGTGCCAGACGACCTGTGATAAGCGGCTGTTGAGATCGGCAAAGAAGTAGCCACGCTGTTCATGCCTGACGAAACGGCTGAAAAACGCCTGATAGTCGGCGCTGCGCAGTTTGTTCGCCAGGTCCTGCATGAAAGCCTGACCGTTGGCGTAATACTTGAGCGGCGATTGCGGGTCGCCCGGAATGTAGGCCACCATCGGGACGGCGCTGCGATTGGACTCCAGGTCGGCGGCGAACAGCACGATGCCGGTCAAGGGGGCGTTCATCAGGCTAAGGTCATGGCACAGCAACGGCCTGCCGTTCAGGTCGCCGATCAGGTTTTTGAGAAAGCTGCGAAGTGCATTGAACGCTTGGGGCGATACATCTTTTTTCAGCTGCGCCATATGCAAGCTGGCTTGGGCGTCGGCTTTCAGGCTGTTGATGACCTTTTGGCGCAGTTGAGCCTTGATCGCCGCGTCATTGAAGCCCAAAAGGTTCTTGAGGTAGCGCTGGTATTGCTTGCCGACATCCAGCGTGCGGCATAACCCAATGAATTGCGCGATGCTGATTTTCTCGCGTAATTGGGGCAGCGTGTTGAATTGCCCGGTGGCGGAGGGCTGAGTAATGAATGTCGACTCTGGGGCATATGCCGTCGGCTTGCTTTCGTCCGCATCAAAGTTGTGCAATGCCGCCTCCACCAGTGAAACGGTCCAGGTTTTGGCGCCAGTTTCTATGGGAAGCAGCGGTGTGGTCTGTGGGATATACAAGCGCAGGTAAATAGCGCTGACGTCGCAGTCGGCGTCGTACTGCTGCTTGAGTGCCTGCTGCAGCAAGGGGGCGGCAAATGCCTGCGGGGATTGGAGCGTGGACAGGGCGCTGTCGACTTGGTTTTGTGCCTTCCAACTGTTCTCCAGGGCCTTCTTGGCGGGAGCTTGCTGGGTGCGGTTGGCATCGCCATACCAATCGGCGAATTCAATTGGGCTGTTTTTCAGGGCCTGGCGCCGGGCACTTGAGGCGTTCCCTAGCCATTTCGGTAGGCGGGGGTTGACCTCGGCGGGCACTACGGCTGCGACTTGTGCGAGGTGTTGGGAGAGCGAGGTTTGAGTTGGGGTGGGCATGGGCTGGATCTTCATTGAGTTGAGGCAGCGACATCACACCAACTTTGATGCAGGGCGGGAGCATATATAGTGATGCCCGCAACGAAATCTGCAGATCTTGCGCTTGCCTCCCTTGCTTATCAGGCCGTGCTGCCCGGAACTCAGGTAGGCGCGGTTAGATCGTCAGGGCGCGCCAACCCTTTCGCTGCATGATCCTGACGTAAACCTGCCGCAGCGTTTAAACTGCGCCATTGCGACGCTATTTGTCGCATTGGCGTAAACCCGCAAAAAACACGGGTTGGCGCTATAAGAAGTTGTCGCTTGGCGACAAGGCCCCACTGAAAACTGTCCTTACAATCCCTGCATCGCCCGCCAGTTCCAGGCAGGCGTTCCTCTTCAGGAGACTCCGATGTCCGTTGAGCAAGCCCCGGTGCAACGTGCCGATTTCGACCAGGTGATGGTGCCCAACTACGCACCTGCTGCCTTTATTCCTGTGCGTGGCCAAGGTTCGCGCGTGTGGGACCAGGCCGGTCGAGAGCTGATCGACTTTGCCGGCGGCATCGCGGTTAACGTTCTAGGCCACGCCCATCCGGCACTGGTCGGTGCTTTGACCGAACAGGCCAACAAACTCTGGCACGTCTCCAACGTGTTCACCAATGAGCCGGCGCTGCGCCTGGCCCACAAGCTGATCGACGCCACCTTTGCAGAGCGCGTGTTCTTCTGCAACTCCGGCGCCGAAGCCAACGAGGCCGCCTTCAAGCTGGCCCGTCGCGTGGCGTTCGACCGTTTTGGCAGTGAGAAGTACGAGATCATCGCCGCGCTGAACAGCTTCCATGGCCGTACCCTGTTCACCGTCAACGTCGGTGGCCAATCGAAGTACTCCGATGGTTTCGGGCCTAAAATCACCGGCATCACCCACGTTCCTTATAACGACCTGGCTGCGCTGAAAGCGGCAGTGACCGATAAGACCTGCGCCGTGGTTCTGGAACCGATCCAGGGTGAAGGCGGCGTACTGCCAGCCGAACTGGCTTACCTGCAAGGCGCCCGCGAACTGTGCGACGCGAACGACGCGCTGCTGGTGTTCGACGAAGTGCAAACCGGCATGGGCCGCAGCGGCCATCTGTTTGCCTACCAGCATTACGGTGTGACCCCGGACATCCTCACCAGCGCCAAGAGCCTGGGCGGCGGCTTCCCGATTGCGGCGATGCTGACCCGTGAAGACCTGGCCAAGCACTTGGTGGTCGGCACCCACGGCACCACCTACGGCGGCAACCCGCTGGCGTGCGCGGTAGCGGAAGCGGTGATCGACGTGATCAACACCCCAGAAGTGCTGGCGGGTGTGAATGCCAAGCACGACCTGTTCAAGGCGCGCCTGGAGCAGATCGGCAAGCAGTACGGCATCTTCACTCAAGTGCGTGGCATGGGCTTGTTGATCGGTTGCGTACTCAGCGATGCCTTCAAAGGCAAGGCCAAGGACGTGTTCAACGCGGCCGAAAAAGAGAACTTGATGATCCTGCAAGCCGGCCCCGACGTGGTGCGTTTTGCACCGAGCCTGGTGGTGGAAGAGGCGGACATCAATGAAGGCCTGGATCGTTTTGAGCGTGCTGTGAAGACGTTGACGCAAGCCTGATAGCGACACATTTTATTGGCCGGACCTGAACACATGTGGGAGCTGGCTTGCCTGCGATAGCATCACCTCGGTGACATTGATATACCGAGTTGCCTGTATCGCAGGCAAGCCAGCTCCCACATGGATCTGCTGACACATTGAGACCGATGTGTATCCAGGGCCTGTGTCCGGCATTTTTTCCTCTGTGAGTTTTCGAGTTAAGGAGTGACACCATGCTGGTGATGCGCCCCGCGCAAATGGCTGATCTGGGCGAGGTACAGCGTCTGGCTGCGGACAGCCCGATTGGTGTCACCTCCTTGCCGGATGATGTGGAACGCCTGAGCGACAAGATCGCGGCCAGCGAAGCTTCTTTTGCGGCCGAGGTGAGTTTCAACGGTGAAGAGAGCTATTTCTTCGTGCTGGAAGACACCGAGACCGGCCAGCTCGCCGGCTGCTCGGCCATCGTGGCCTCGGCCGGTTACTCCGAGCCGTTCTATAGCTTTCGTAACGAGACCTTCGTACACGCCTCCCGCGAGCTGAAGATCCACAACAAGATCCACGTGCTTTCCCAGTGCCACGACCTTACCGGCAACAGCCTGCTCACCAGTTTCTACGTGAAGCCTGCGCTGGTCGGTTCGCCGTGGTCGGAACTCAATTCCCGTGGCCGACTGCTGTTTGTCGCCAGCCATCCCGAGCGCTTTGCCGACTCGGTGGTGACCGAGATTGTCGGCTACAGCGACGAGAACGGTGACTCGCCGTTCTGGGATGCCATTGGCCGCAATTTCTTCGACCTCAACTACGCCGCCGCCGAGCGCCTGTGCGGGCTGAAAAGCCGTACCTTCCTCGCCGAGCTGATGCCGCACTACCCGATCTACGTGCCGCTGCTGCCGGACGAAGCGCAAGAAGCCATGGGCCAGGTGCACCCGCGTGCGCAAATCACCTTCGACATCCTCATGCGTGAAGGTTTCGAAACTGACCATTACATCGACATCTTCGACGGTGGCCCGACGCTGCACGCCCGGGTCTCGGGCATTCGCTCGATTGCCCAGAGCCGCGTGGTGCCAGTGAAAATCGGTGAGATGGTCAAGGGGGTTGGCCGCCAGTACCTGGTGAGCAACGCGCAGTTGCAGGATTACCGTGCGGTGATGCTGGAGCTGGACTACGCGCCCGGCAAACCAGTGACCCTGGACCTGGCGGCAGCCGAAGCGCTGGGTGTTGGCGAAGGCGCCAGTGTGCGCCTGGTTGCGGTTTAAAAAGAGAGTTTCGCGGGTGGCTGACAACAGCGGCCCGTTCGAGGAGATAGCATGATCGTTCGTCCCGTACGCAGCAGCGATTTACCGGCCCTGATAGACCTGGCGCGCAGCACTGGCACCGGCCTCACCACCTTGCCGGCCAACGAAGAGCGCCTGACCCACCGGGTGGGCTGGGCGGAAAAAACCTTTCGCGGCGAAGCCGGGCGCGGCGATGCCGACTACCTGTTCGTGCTGGAAAACGACGAAGGCCGCGTGGTGGGAATCTCCGCCATCGCTGGCGCCGTTGGCCTGCGCGAGCCGTGGTACAACTTCCGGGTTGGGCTGACTGTCAGCGCTTCCCAGGAACTGAATATCTACCGTGAGATACCGACGCTGTTCCTGGCCAACGACCTCACCGGTAATTCCGAATTGTGCTCGTTGTTTTTGCATGCCGATTACCGCAACGGCCTCAACGGTCGCATGCTCGCCAAGGCGCGCATGTTGTTTATCGCCGAGTTCCCGCAACTGTTCGGCAACAAGATCATTGCCGAGATGCGCGGTGTGTCCAACGACGCCGGGCGTTCGCCGTTCTGGGAAAGCCTGGGCCGGCACTTCTTCAAGATGGAGTTCAGCCAGGCCGACTACCTCACGGGCGTGGGCAACAAGGCGTTTATCGCCGAGCTGATGCCCAAGTTCCCGCTGTACAGCTGCTTTCTCTCCGAAGACGCGCGCAATGTGATCGGCAAGGTCCACCCGGACACCGAGCCGGCGCTGAGCATGCTCAAGAGCGAAGGCTTCAGCTACCAGGGCTATGTGGATATTTTCGACGCCGGCCCGGCGGTGGAATGTGAAACCAGCAAGATCCGTGCGGTGCGCGACAGCCAGTCACTGGTGTTGGCCATCGGCACGCCGGGGGACGACGCCACGCCGTTCCTGATTCATAACCGCAAGCGCGAAGAATGCCGTATCACCGCCGCTCCGGCCCGTCTGGCGGCAGGTACGCTGGTGGTCGATCCACAGACCGCCAAGCGCCTGCAACTGGTGGTGGGTGATCAAGTGCGTGCTGTTGCGTTGTCTGCTGCTCGGGAGTCCAAATAATGAATTCGCTGTATATCGCAGGTAGCTGGCTGGCTGGCCAGGGTGAGCTGTTTGAATCGCGCAACCCGGTGACTCAGCAAGTGCTGTGGGCTGGCAATGGTGCCAGTGCCGAACAGGTCGAATCCGCCGTGCAGGCTGCGCGCCAGGCATTCCCGGCATGGGCCAAGCGCCCGCTCGAAGAACGCATCAGCGTGCTGGAAACCTTCGCCGCCACGCTTAAAAGCCGTGCCGATGAAATCGCCCGCTGCATTGGCGAAGAAACCGGCAAGCCACTGTGGGAGTCGGCCACTGAAGTCACCAGCATGGCCAACAAGATTGCGATCTCGGTGCAAAGCTACCGCGAGCGTACCGGCGAGAAGAGCGGCCCCCTGGGCGACGCCACCGCTGTGTTGCGCCATAAACCCCACGGTGTGGTGGCGGTGTTCGGCCCTTACAACTTCCCTGGGCACTTGCCCAATGGGCACATCGTCCCGGCGTTGCTGGCGGGCAATACCGTGCTGTTCAAGCCGAGCGAGCTGACCCCCAAGGTCGCTGAGCTGACCGTACAGTGCTGGATCGAAGCCGGTTTGCCGGCGGGCGTGCTGAACCTGCTGCAAGGCGCGCGGGAAACCGGCATCGCCCTGGCGGCCAACCCAGGCATCGACGGCCTGTTCTTTACCGGCTCCAGCCGCACCGGCAATCACTTGCACCAGCAATTCTCAGGGCGGCCCGACAAGATCCTGGCCCTGGAAATGGGCGGTAATAACCCGCTGGTCGTGGACGAAGTCGCCGACGTGGATGCGGCGGTGTACACCATCATCCAGTCGGCGTTTATCTCGGCGGGCCAGCGTTGCACCTGCGCGCGCCGCTTGCTGGTGCCGCAAGGTGCCTGGGGCGATGCCTTGCTGGCGCGCCTGGTGGCGGTGAGTGCGAGCATTGAAGTGGGCGCTTTCGATCAGCAACCGGCGCCGTTCATGGGGTCGGTGATCTCCCTGGCTGCGGCCAAAGCCTTGATGCAAGCCCAGGAACTGATGTTGGCCAATGGCGCCGTGGCACTGCTGGAGATGACCCAGCCTCAGGCTCAGGCCGCTTTGTTGACCCCTGGAATCATCGACGTAACCGGGGTGACGGAACGTGAAGACGAAGAGCTGTTCGGCCCGCTGCTGCAGGTGATCCGCTATGCGGATTTTGCCGGTGCCATCGCTGAGGCCAACAACACCCAGTACGGCCTGGCCGCTGGCCTGTTGTCGGACTCCGAAGCGCGTTACCAGCAGTTCTGGCTGGAAAGCCGCGCCGGTATCGTCAACTGGAACAAGCAGTTGACCGGCGCTGCCAGTACCGCGCCGTTCGGTGGTGTCGGGGCGTCGGGCAATCATCGCGCCAGTGCCTATTACGCGGCGGATTATTGCGCGTACCCGGTGGCGTCGTTGGAAACGCCAAGCCTGATAGTCCCGGCAACGCTCACGCCAGGTATAACGCTGATCTAAATGTGGGAGCGGGCTTGCTCGCGAATGCGGTGTTTCATTCAACATTTGAAGTGACTGAACCACCGCTTTCGCGAGCAAGCCCGCTCCCACAATGGATCTGTGGTGTATTCAAGTGATTTGATGCCTATAAAAACAGATGTTCGTGGAGCCTCGCCGATGAAATCCTGTGAAGTCAATTTTGACGGTCTAGTGGGGCCGACCCATAACTACGGCGGTTTGTCCTTCGGCAACGTCGCGTCCCAAAGCAACAGCCAGCAGTCTTCCAACCCGAAGGAAGCGGCGTTGCAGGGCCTGCAGAAAATGAAAGCCCTGATGGACATGGGCTTTGTGCAAGGTGTATTGGCGCCCCAGGAGCGCCCGGATGTAGCCGCCTTGCGCAGCTTGGGTTTCAGCGGCACCGACGCCCAGGTGATCGAGCAGGCTGCCAGGCAGGCCATGCCTTTGCTGGTAGCGAGCTGCTCGGCATCCAGCATGTGGGTAGCCAACGCCGCCACCGTCAGCCCAAGCGCCGACACCGCAGACGGTCGTGTGCATTTCACCGCTGCCAACCTCAATTGCAAATACCACCGCAGCATCGAGCACCCCACCACCAGCCGAGTGCTGGGGGCGATGTTCGCCGATGGCAAGCATTTCGCTCACCACGCCGCCTTGCCGGCCGTGGCGCAATTTGGCGATGAAGGCGCGGCCAACCACACGCGTTTCTGTCGTGAGTACGGCGAGGCGGGCGTCGAGTTTTTCGTCTTCGGCCGTAGTGCTTTCGACCCCCGTTACCCGGCCCCGCAGAAGTACCCGGCGCGCCAGACCCTCGAAGCCTCCCAGGCCGTTGCGCGCCTGCATGGCTTGAAGGATGACGGCGTGGTCTACGCCCAACAGAACCCTGCGGTGATCGATGCCGGTGTGTTCCACAACGATGTGATCGCGGTGGGCAACGGCGAGGTGCTGTTCTATCACGAGGATGCGTTCCTCAATACCGAACAGATGCTCGCCGAACTGCACGGCAAGTTGAGCAAGCTGGGCGGCAACTTCCAGTCGGTGTGTGTGCCCCGCGCGTTGGTCAGTGTCGAGGACGCGGTGCGTTCCTACCTGTTCAACAGCCAGTTGCTGACTCGTCCTGATGGTTCGATGCTGCTGATCGTGCCGGAAGAGTGCCGCGCCAATGAGCGCGTGTGGCAGTACCTGCAAGGCTTGACCGTTTCCGGCGGGTTGATCCGCGAAGTCAAGGTCTTCGACCTCAAGCAAAGCATGCAGAATGGCGGTGGGCCGGCGTGCCTGCGCCTGCGCGTGGCGTTGAACGAAACCGAGCTGGCGGCCGTGAACCCAGGGGTTATCATGACCGCGCCGTTGTACGAAACCCTGACCCATTGGGTGGGCAAGCACTACCGCGACAGCCTGCGCGAAACCGACCTGGCTGACCCGCAGTTGCTGCTTGAGTGCCGGACGGCACTGGATGAACTGACGCAAATCCTTAAACTGGGCTCGGTTTATCCTTTCCAGATCAATTAATGCCACACGGCTGAGATATTTTATTTATGACCGACACCCTGAAACTCATTCTTGAAGACACCGACGGCACCCAGCTGGAAACCTCCTGCACCCGCGTCGCCGTGGTCTGGCAGGGCAAGGAGATCTGGATCCAGCACGATGGCCGCGGCCAACTGCTGATTGGCGTAGACGTAGAGGAGGGCGACGCCGAGTACGCCAACCTGCTGATGCGCCCATTGGCCACCAACCTGATGAGCCTGCAACTGGAAATGGAACCGGCCGACGTTGAAGGTGACGACGATCACGTCCATGGCCCAGGCTGCAACCACTAAGGAAGCTGCTTATGCTCGCCCTCGGCAAACTGCTTGAACTGACCCTCGCCGGTCGTGAACCGGCGCAAAAAATTCAACTGACTGTCGACGGCGTGCAGATGCGCTGGCTCAGCGAAGGCGCGCTTGAAGTGCGTCCTCCTGAAGCTCTGGACAACGGCAGCGACTTGCTGCTGTCGTCCGGCATCCATGGCAACGAAACCGCGCCGATCGAATTGCTCGACCGCCTGTTGCATGGCATTGCCCGCGGGGAGATCAAACCCCGCACCCGTATTCTGTTCCTGTTCGGTAATACCGAGGCCATGCGCCGCGGTGAGCGTTACCTCGAGCTGGACGTCAACCGGCTGTTCAATGGCCGTCATGAACAAAACATTGGCCCCGAAGCCATGCGCGCCGCCGAGCTTGAGCAATTGGCCCGCAGCTTTTTCAGCCTGCCTGGCCGCTCGCGCCTGCATTACGACCTGCATACCGCGATTCGTGGTTCAAAAATCGAGCAGTTCGCGTTGTACCCGTGGAAGGAAGACCGACAGCATTCGCGCCGTGAGCTGGAGCGCTTGAACGCGGCCGGCATGCAGGCGGTGCTGCTGCAGAACAAAACCTCGATTACCTTCACCGCCTTTACCTACGAGCAACTCGGCGCCGAGGCTTTCACCCTGGAGTTGGGCAAGGCGCGCCCGTTCGGGCAGAACGACGGTGTGGACGTGTCGCGCCTGGAGGCGCGTCTGAAGCAGATCATCGAGGGCAACGAGCCTGAGACCGGCAACCTCGACGGCCTGAAGCTCTTCGCCGTTGCACGGGAAGTGATCAAGCACAGCGACGCCTTCCTGCTGCACCTGCCCGCAGATGTGGAAAACTTTTCGGAATTGGAAAAGGGCTACCTGCTGGCCGAAGACGTGGCCAAGACCCGCTGGGTGATCGAGGAGGAGGGCGCCCGCATCATCTTCCCCAACCCAAAGGTGAAGAACGGCTTGCGCGCCGGGATATTGATCGTGCCCACCACCGATGCCGGCCTGGCCTGAGAGCCAAGTCTGGCTCAGTCCAATGTGGGAGCTGGCTCGCCTGCGATAGCATCACCTGGGTATCACTGATACACCCCAGGTGTCTGCATCGCAGGCAAGCCAGCTCCCACACTGGTTTGCGGTGAGGCTTGGATTTAGACCGCTACCGCACGCGGCTCGCTACGACGGATCGCCCGCACTTTGTGCAGTGTATCGGCGCAGGTACGCGCAGCTTCCTGACCCTTGTGCACGAAGTGCTCATAGAAGAACGTGGTGTGCTCGCTGCCGGCATGGAAGTGGTGCGGCGTCAGGGACACCGAGAACACCGGCACTTCAGTTTCCAACTGCACCTGCATCAGGCCGCTGACCACCGATTGCGCGACGAATTCGTGACGGTAGATGCCACCGTCCACCACCAGCGCGGCAGCGACGATCCCCGCGTAACGGCCGGTCTTGGCCAGCAACTTGGCGTGTAGGGGCATTTCAAAGGCGCCGCCGACTTCGAAGAAGTCGATGTCCGATTCCTGATAACCCTGGGCGATCATTTCGGCGAGGAAGCCTTTGCGCGATTGGTCGACAATATCCTTGTGCCAGCAGGCCTGGATAAACGCGACGCGCTCGCCGTGATGGTTTTTGCTTTTGCTGTCGATTGCGGTGGGTTGCATGTTCTGACTCCTGTTTAAGAAAAAAACAGGGCGTTATGAATCGAATGGGATTTAAGGGTACGCATGCGCAAACAGGCGCGCGGCCCTTAGGTGCCAATCCCGTTCTCTCTTCATCCGGACTATGACCGTCGGCCCCGGGATCACACCGGGTCTGCTGACCTTGTCGCCGTCCTGCCTGAGCAGTTCAAGGCGCCAAGCGCTCGCGGGCTATGCACATTGCGTGCAATTACCGCCGGTGGGGAATTGCACCCCGCCCTGAGAACGTTGCCGCCAGAACCCTGGCGGCGGAGAGTTTTTAACATGGTTTTTCGAAAACTGCACGGCTGCCGTCTCGATAACTTATATCGGTTTGATTGGTTGGTATTCGAATGAATGCAATAGGGGCTTGATATTCCGTGGCTTTGCCCGCAGTAATCACACACAAAAGGACTTATCCACTCCGTTAGAGGCCCCCTTCATGACCGTGATCGACCTGCGCAGCGACACCGTGACCCAACCTACCCCCGGCATGCTCGACGCAATGGCCAGCGCCGTCAGCGGCGATGATGTTTATGGTGAAGACCCCAGCGTCAACCGCTTGGAGGCCGAGTTGGCCAAGCGCCTGGGCTTTGCCGCGGCGCTGTTCGTACCCACCGGCACCATGAGCAACCTCCTGGCGTTGATGGCTCACTGTGAGCGCGGCGAGGAATACATCGTCGGCCAGCAGGCCCACACCTACAAATACGAAGGTGGCGGTGCGGCGGTGCTGGGGTCGATCCAGCCGCAGCCCCTGGAGGTTCAAGCTGATGGCTCCCTTGATCTGAACCAGGTGCTTGCAGCCATCAAGCCCGACGACTTCCACTTCGCGCGCACGCGCCTGCTGGCGCTGGAAAACACCATGCAGGGCAAAGTACTGCCGCTGGATTATCTGGCCAAGGCCCGTGCATTTACCCACGAGCACGGCTTGGCCCTGCACTTGGATGGCGCCCGTCTCTACAACGCGGCAGTCAAGCTGGGCGTGGATGCGCGAGAAATCGCCCAGCATTTCGATTCGGTGTCGGTGTGCCTGTCCAAGGGCCTCGGCGCGCCGGTCGGTTCGGTGCTGTGTGGCTCGGCGGCGCTGATCGCCAAGGCTCGGCGCTTGCGCAAGATGGTCGGCGGCGGCATGCGCCAGGCCGGCTCACTGGCGGCGGCGGGGTTGTATGCTCTGGATCATCAGGTGCAGCGCCTGGCTGACGACCATGCCAACGCGCAATGGCTGGGCGATGAGTTACGCAAGGCCGGCTACAGCGTCGAGCCGGTGCAGACCAATATGGTGTATGTGCAGGTAGGCGATCAGGCGCAGGCGCTGAAGGCCTTTGCGGCCGAGCGTGGGGTCAAGTTGAGTGCCGCGCCGCGCCTGCGCATGGTCACCCATCTGGACGTCAGCCGGGCGCAGATCGAGCAAGTGCTGCAGACATTCGTCGCGTTTTCGCAGAAATGACAGTGCAGGCCGTCTAATTGACTGTTTCTATCACATAAACACGCTGTACCACCGGCAAAGGGCCGATATAATGCGGCCCTTTGCCGTCGCTCCGTCTGATGATGTTGCGCACTGGCCTTTGGCCGCAGCCTCCGTGGAAGAACCTAATGAAAAGCGCAGAAATCCGTGAAGCCTTCCTTCGCTTCTTCGAAGAGCAAGGTCACACCCGTGTAGCCTCCAGCTCCTTGATCCCAGGCAATGACCCAACCCTGCTGTTCACTAACGCGGGGATGAACCAGTTCAAGGACTGCTTCCTGGGCCAGGAAAAGCGCGCCTACACCCGCGCTACCAGCAGCCAGAAGTGCGTACGCGCCGGCGGCAAGAACAGTGACCTGGAAAACGTCGGCTACACCGCTCGTCACCACACCTTTTTCGAGATGCTGGGTAACTTCAGCTTCGGCGACTATTTCAAGAAAGACGCGATCACGTTCGCCTGGACCTTCCTCACCGGCGTGCTGAAGCTGCCCAAGGAAAAGCTCTGGGTCACCGTGTACGCGACGGACGATGAAGCGTATGACATCTGGACCCAGGAAATCGGTGTACCTGCCGAGCGCATGATCCGTATCGGTGACAACAAAGGCGCGCCCTACGCGTCCGATAACTTCTGGACCATGGGCGATACCGGCCCGTGCGGCCCGTGCACCGAGATTTTCTATGATCACGGCGACGATATCTGGGGTGGCCCGCCAGGCTCGCCGGAAGAAGACGGCGACCGTTACATCGAGATCTGGAACAACGTGTTCATGCAGTTCAACCGCACCGCCGATGGCGTGTTGCATCCGCTGCCGGCACCGTCGGTGGACACCGGCATGGGCCTGGAGCGGATCAGTGCGGTGATGCAGCACGTTCACTCCAACTACGAAATCGACCTGTTCACCAACCTGCTGAGCGCCTCGGCGGCAGCCATTGGCTGCGCCAATGAAGGCCAGTCTTCGCTCAAGGTGGTGTCGGACCACATCCGTTCCTGCGGTTTTCTGATCGCCGACGGCGTGCTGCCTTCCAACGAAGGCCGTGGCTACGTGCTGCGTCGCATCATCCGTCGTGCGTGCCGCCACGGTAACAAGCTGGGCGCTACCGGCAGCTTCTTCTACAAGATCGTGGCCGCGCTGGTTGCCGAGATGGGCGATGCCTTCCCGGAACTCAAGCAACAGCAAAGCAACATCGAGCGGGTGCTCAAGGCTGAAGAAGAGCAGTTCTCCAAGACCCTGGAGCATGGCCTGAAAATTCTGGAACAGGACCTGGCTGAACTCAAAGGCACCGTGGTGCCGGGTGATGTGGTGTTCAAGCTGTACGACACCTATGGTTTCCCGATGGACCTGACTGCCGACATCGCCCGCGAGCGTGAGTTGACCGTCGACGAAGCCGGTTTCGAGCGTGAGATGGAAGCCCAGCGCGTGCGCGCACGTTCGGCCAGCTCCTTTGGCCTGGACTACAACACCCTGGTCAAGGTTGACGTACCGACCGAGTTCACCGGCTACAAAGCCACTGCGGGCTCGGCCAAGATCGTCGCCATCTATAAAGACGGCAAGTCGGTCGACGTGTTGAGCGAAGGTGAAGAGGCGGTTGTGGTGCTGGACCAGACGCCGTTCTATGCCGAGTCGGGTGGCCAGATTGGCGATTGCGGTTTCCTGAGCTCGACATCCGGTCGTTTTGATGTGCGCGACACCACCAAGACCGGCGGGGCTTTCCTGCATCACGGTGTGCTGGTGCTGGGCAACTTGACCGTGGGCGCACCGGTAGACACCCAGGTGGATGCCGACGTACGGCATGCCACGGCGTTGAACCACTCGGCCACTCACTTGCTGCACGCCGCGCTGCGCCAGGTACTGGGCGAGCACGTGCAGCAAAAAGGTTCGTTGGTGGACAGCCAGCGCCTGCGCTTTGACTTCAGCCACTTTGAAGCGATCAAGCCTGAGCAGATCAAGGCCCTGGAAGACATCGTCAACGCCGAGATTCGCAAGAACACCCCGGTTGAAACCGAAGAAACCGATATCGAGACCGCCAGGAATAAAGGCGCCATGGCGCTGTTTGGCGAGAAGTACGGCGACGAAGTCCGCGTACTGAGCATGGGCGGCAGCTTCTCGGTAGAACTCTGTGGTGGCATCCACGCCAACCGCACCGGCGATATCGGCCTGCTGAAGATCATCAGCGAAGGTGGTGTGGCCTCGGGCGTACGTCGTATTGAAGCGGTAACCGGTGCTGCGGCCCTGGCTTATCTCAATGCAGCCGAAGAACAACTCAAGGAAGCGGCCGGCCTGGTCAAGGGCAGCCGCGACAACCTGATCGACAAGCTGTCCGCCGTGCTGGAGCGCAACCGTGCGCTTGAGAAACAGCTGGAGCAGTTGCAGGCCAAGGCGGCGAGCGCTGCGGGCGATGACCTGTCGGCCGCGGCGGTTGACGTCAAGGACGTAAAAGTCCTGGCTGCGCGCCTGGACGGCCAGGATGGCAAGGCGCTGTTGGCCTTGGTCGATCAGTTGAAGAACAAGCTCGGCCGCGCAGTGATCCTGCTCGGCAGTGTCCATGAGGATAAGGTCGTTCTGGTTGCTGGTGTAACCAAGGACCTGACTGGCCAACTCAAAGCCGGTGATTTGATGAAGCAAGCCGCTGCGACAGTGGGTGGCAAGGGCGGTGGTCGTCCGGACATGGCGCAAGGCGGTGGTGTCGATGCCGCAGCCCTGGACGCGGCGCTGGCCTTGACCGTGCCATTTGTCGAGGCAGGTATTTAAAGCACTGTTAACCGGCCCGTGGTCTAGTCACGGGCTTGTTCAGTGCGGGTGGATTGGAAATTAGGCGCCCCTTTACGGGCTGAGGCGGCTTGGAAATGGCTTTGATCGTACAGAAATTTGGAGGCACCTCGGTCGGTTCTGTCGAAAGAATCGAGCAGGTCGCCGACAAGGTTAAGAAGTTCCGCGATGCTGGCGATGACCTGGTAGTGGTGCTGTCGGCCATGAGTGGCGAGACCAATCGCCTGATCGATCTGGCCAAGGCCATCAGCGGTGATCAACAGCCGCTGCCGCGCGAGCTGGATGTGATTGTCTCCACGGGCGAGCAGGTAACCATTGCGCTGTTGGCCATGGCGCTGAACAAGCGTGGCGTGCCAGCGGTGTCCTACACTGGTAGTCAGGTGCGCATTCTTACAGACAGCGCACATACCAAGGCGCGGATCCTGCAGATTGATGATCAGAAAATTCGCACTGATCTGAAAGCAGGCCGTGTGGTAGTTGTAGCGGGTTTCCAGGGCGTGGATGAGCACGGCAACATCACCACGCTGGGTCGTGGCGGTTCGGACACCACCGGTGTGGCCCTGGCGGCAGCGCTCAAGGCTGACGAATGCCAGATCTATACCGATGTGGATGGCGTCTACACCACTGACCCACGCGTCGTGCCAGTGGCCCAACGGCTGGACAAGATCACCTTTGAAGAAATGCTGGAAATGGCCAGCCTTGGTTCCAAGGTGTTGCAGATTCGTGCGGTGGAGTTCGCCGGCAAGTACAACGTTCCGCTGCGCGTATTGCACAGCTTCAAGGAGGGTCCGGGCACCCTCATTACTATTGATGAAGAGGAATCCATGGAACAGCCGATCATTTCCGGCATCGCTTTCAATCGCGATGAAGCCAAGCTGACGATCCGTGGCGTGCCAGACACCCCAGGCGTGGCTTTCAAGATTCTGGGGCCTGTCAGCGATGCGAATGTTGAAGTCGACATGATCGTGCAGAACGTTTCGCACGACAACACCACCGATTTCACCTTCACCGTGCATCGCAATGAATACGATGCAGCATTGAAAATCCTGCAGAACACTGCGAGCGAGATTGGCGCGCGTGAAGTGGTCGGCGATACCAAGATTGCAAAGGTGTCGATCGTCGGGGTGGGCATGCGTTCCCATGCTGGCGTTGCCAGCCGTATGTTCGGGGCTCTTGCCAAAGAAGGTATCAACATCCAGATGATTTCCACCTCGGAAATCAAAGTCTCGGTCGTCCTCGAAGAGAAGTACCTGGAGCTGGCTGTACGCGCGCTGCATACGGCTTTTGAGTTGGATGCGCCGGCCCGACAGGGCGAGTGATGCATTGCCAGGAAGGCGCGGTTTACCGCGCCTTTCATTTTTTTGTGGGGTACATGGTCTTTTGCATGGGCTCGACAATACTTAGCGAGTAGGGCTACGACCTTTTGGTTGTAGGTCGAATGCTTTTTTTTTGCAGACTGTTGTTCCTGAACTGAAATGCGTGAGGTGAAAGGTATGCTGATTCTGACTCGTCGTTGCGCAGAAAGCCTGATTATCGGTGATGGCGAAATCACTGTGACCGTGCTCGGCGTCAAAGGCAATCAAGTACGTATTGGGGTTAACGCTCCGAAAGAGGTGGCGGTCCACCGCGAGGAAATCTACCTGCGGATCAAGAAAGAGAAGGACGAAGAACCAAGCCTTTAATTTTTATCGTTTTTTATGTTTGCAAACGGGGAGGAACGTGGTTAATATACGCCCCGTGTTGCGGAGAGCTGGCCGAGTGGCCGAAGGCGCTCCCCTGCTAAGGGAGTACACCTCAAAAGGGTGTCGGGGGTTCGAATCCCCCGTTCTCCGCCATTATTTGCTTAGTACGTTGCAATCTGGTTTTTTCGGTAAGTTGTTGAAAATACTCGAAAAAATAGCTTTACATAGAGATTGAACGGCCTATAATGCGCGGCAACAAATGCACTCGTAGCTCAGCTGGATAGAGTACTCGGCTACGAACCGAGCGGTCACAGGTTCGAATCCTGTCGAGTGCACCATTTAAGAGTTAGTTGCAGCGATGCAGGTAGCTTGGCTTCAACCAGTTGTGATCTGGTCTAAAAACACAATCTGCACTCGTAGCTCAGCTGGATAGAGTACTCGGCTACGAACCGAGCGGTCACAGGTTCGAATCCTGTCGAGTGCACCATACAAACAAAAAGCCCGCCTAGTGCGGGCTTTTTGCCGTCTGGGGTTTGTATAGGCTTTATCCGGCGTCCTCCTTTTTCTCCCTCCTCATGTGTTTTCCCATGCGTCTGCGTCGTCGCAGTTCATAGATGCAGCCAATACTGAGCTTTGGCGTGCAAGCGCTTGTTCTTTCCAGTTTTTTAACGTTTAAAACGTCCGGGCGGTGTATCATGCGCCCGTCAGCCCCGCCGGGGCTTGTGGAATACCTCCATGGACTTACCCAGTAGTTACTCAGTACCCCGTTTTACCAATCATGAATTGACTGATTGATCCTTCCGGCGTGCCCCGCTGCTGGGAGTGGAGTTCGCCTATGACCGAAGTAGAAGTAAAGAAAACACAAGAAAGCCTGCAGGATCGTCTGGCTCAAGTTATCGAGCTGCTGCAGCGCCAGCGCGTGGTCGAAGACCTCACGCACCGCCAGGAAGGTCCGAACCACGACCGCGTCGAAAACCTGGTTCACCGGCAAAACCTCGTCGAGTTGCAACGCAAGCTCGATGACCTGCACTCCGCCGACGTCGCCTACATTCTTGAAGCCTTGCCGTTGGATGACCGACTGACCCTGTGGCAGTTGGTGAAGGCTGATCGCGACGGTGACATCCTTCTGGAAGTATCGGACTCGGTGCGTGAGACGCTCATCGCCGACATGGATGACCACGAACTCCTGGCTGCCGCCAAGGAGATGGATGCGGACGAGCTTGCTGACCTGGCCCCTGAGCTGCCCCGTGATGTTGTCCATGAGTTGATGGAAGCGCTCGACACGCAGCAGCGTGAGCGTGTGCGTTCCGCGCTGTCGTACGACGAGGATCAGGTCGGCGCCCTGATGGACTTCGAGATGGTCACCATCCGCGAAGACGTCAGCCTGGAAGTGGTGCTGCGTTACCTGCGCCGCCTCAAAGAGTTGCCCGGCCACACCGACAAATTGTTTGTGGTCGACTATGAGGGCATCCTCAAAGGCGTTTTGCCGATCAAGCGCCTGCTGGTCAATGATCCGGAGAAAAAAGTTGCTGACCTGATGGCCAGCGATACCGTGAGCTTCCACCCGGACGAAGATGCCTACGACGCGGCCCAGGCATTCGAGCGTTACGACTTGATCTCGGCTCCGGTGGTAGATAAGAACGGCAAGTTGATCGGTCGTCTGACCATCGATGAAATCGTCGACTTGATCCGTGAGGAAAGTGAAACCGAAGTCCTCAACATGGCGGGTTTGCGTGAAGAGGAAGATATTTTCGCGTCGGTCTGGCGTTCACTGCATAACCGCTGGGCCTGGCTGGCTATCAATCTGATTACCGCGTTTATCGCTTCTCGCGTGATCGGGTTGTTTGAAGGCTCCATCGAGAAGCTGGTTGCCTTGGCGGCGTTGATGCCGATTGTGGCGGGCATTGGCGGCAACTCCGGGAACCAGACCATCACCATGATCGTGCGCGCCATGGCGCTGGACCAGGTCAGTACCGCCAATTCCTCACGGCTGTTGCGCAAGGAACTGGCTGTAGGCCTCATAAACGGATTGGTGTGGGGGGGCGTGATTGGCGTGGTGGCCTACTTGCTCTACGGCAGTTGGTCCCTAGGTGTGGTCATGACTGCGGCCATGACCCTTAACCTGTTGCTGGCGGCCTTGATGGGGGTATTGATCCCCATGACCTTGGCGCGTCTAGGTCGCGATCCCGCCATGGGTGCCAGTGTGATGATCACGGCCATGACTGACAGTGGTGGTTTCTTCATCTTCTTGGGCCTGGCAACGATCTTCCTGCTCTGACCCTTCCCGCGGGGGCAAACCTGCCCTCGCTTTGCTTCTTATTCCCAAACTCGACGCAAAAAAAAGCCAGCACAGGGCTGGCTTCGGCTTTCAGGTGTCAATCAATTGGCTTCTGCGGCCGCCTCCACGTCGTGCGCGATAAGCGAGACGAGAGCATTTTGCTGGCGGTGGGAGAGCTGACGAAAACGCTGCAGCAGTTCGCGTTCGTGCAGTGACAGCTCGGGGCTGTCCAGGCGCATGCTCAGCTCTTCACCCAAGGCACCTTCCTGAATAAGGCTTTGTTCCAGGCGTGCGATGATTTCGGAGTTCATGCTGCGGTGATGATTGCGAGCCACCTCGGCAATGCGTTCCCGCATTCCGTCTGGCAGACGTACGACGAATTTGTCAGCCGTACGGCTGGAATAAATTGCCTGTTTCAATGGGCGCATATATTTAACCGGTTAGTTCAGGGGAGCGGTTTCTGGAATTGGCCGCAAGATGAGTGTTAAGACAAGGCTCACGACCAAAGTTCAACGCGAATTGCAAAGAGGCCGCATCATGCCTCAGATTTGCCATTTCATTGGCGTCAATTCTGTGACAAATATTGAACCGCCTAAAGGCTTTATGCCAGTACTGATTTGCGTTTTTGCGGACTGGTTGGAAAAATTTCCCGCAGCTGCAGCGAAGCTCGGCAACCTTCGTCCAGGCCAGCGCGGAATCTGAGTCGAAGGGTGTCCTTTCTATAGGGATATGGCCTTTTGCCCGCAAGCTTAAGGTTAGTAGTTGTTCGGCTATTTACGAGTGTCAGGCGACATAAGGTAGGGAGAAGGGGCGGCGGGGGAGGGCTAGCGAAGGAGTGGATCGAATTTGATTCGGCGACCCTTGATGAGTGCAATTATCAGTAGGCTGCCCAGCACGGCGCTTGCGACGAAGGCTAGGGTTTGAGCTTGTTGTGAGGTGGCTCCCAGGCCTAGTGCGGCGGACATGAGGGTCAGGCACAGAAATAACCAGGCAGATTTGGACATGAATATTTTCTCAGAAAACCCAATGCTCGGCCGCTGGGGCAGATTGGGTTTCTTGGGTCAGGCGGATGGGGGGCTGGGGGTTGGCAGTCATCAGTGCGAGTTGAGGGCGCTGTTGCAGATGGTGGGGAATGGCTTGGCTGATTTGCGCGCCGTCTTCAGTATTGGTCGGCTGAAAATGAAACGTCACCACCGCGGCCAGTGCCACAGCGTTCAGTGCTAATAGAAGGGCGCTGTTCATAGTCATGGTCTCCACGGTGCCTGGAACGATTGGTTGTGTATGTATGACTTTGCAGATGTCGTGCCAACCTATTAGGCCAATAAAAACAAAGAGTTAGATTTGATTTGTGGGGTTTTGAGGTTGCAGTTTGCAATGATGGCATATTGGCGCAGTGCAATTTGCACGATGCATCTGAAGGCTTTGGTCTGCAGCGAGAGGCTTTGAATGCATTCGCAGGGATCGGCCTACATTCAAAATGCCAACGGACGACATGACAAAACCAGCCTCGGCCGTTAAGATGCACGCCGTCTGTCGCTAGCCCTTCCGGGTAAGCATTTGGTATTTGTCCCAGTAGCTCAATTGGATAGAGCATCCCCCTCCTAAGGGGAAGGTTGGCCGTTCGAACCGGCCCTGGGACACCATCTCTGTTGAGCTTTCCCTTTCCGGTATTCGCCGGTCTAAAAAAACAGTCTTTCTCGCTCCTCGCTTTCGCAGGTCTCGGCCGGGCTTCTTCCGGTTGGAGTTCGATGCATTTGTGTGGGAGGGGTATTCACGCCCCAGGGCTATACGCTTCTTCTTATATAGAAGAGGCGGCGAGGCATCCTGATTTTATAGGCGAATGTGTTTTTAACTTTTTTGCGAATAAGGGGTTGACGTTCATGGCGATCCCTGTAGAATTCGCCTCCCGCTTACGAGAGATCGCAAGCGCAAGTGGTTGAAGTTGTTGAAGAAATCTTCGAAAACTTCTGAAAATAACCACTTGACAGCAAATGAGGCTGCTGTAGAATGCGCGCCT
>NZ_WJZD01000056.1:0-29485 GCF_021609665.1 Pseudomonas sp. PA-1-3F
CGCCACAATAAGGGGATCGGTCAGCTGGCGGTTGCCAGCAGCAAGTCCTGCACCGAACGCGCCTTGCCACGGTGATGGTCCAGCGCATACAACGACGCCGCAATCTCATCCGCCCGAATCGGCAACACCGACAGCAAGGTATCGCTCAAGCCATGGCTGGCCTGGCTGAAGCCCTGGATGTAGATGCCAGCCTTGCAGCGCTCGTCGGTGACGATGCGGTAGTCGCGTGCCACTTCGAAGTCGCCCATGTAGGCTTGCAGCGGCGCCAGCAGTTCACGGTGCATCTGGCGCTCGTAGCCGGTGGCCAGGATTACCGCGTCGTAATGGTTGAGGCTGTTTTCGCCGGTGGCGCTATTGCGCAGGGCCAGTTCGATACCCAGCGGGCCTGGGGTGGCCTTCTCCACTACGGTCAGGGTGCGGAACGCCTGGCGGGCGATGCCGGAGACTTTCTGGCGGTAGAAAATCCCGTAGATTCGCTCGATCAGGTCCAGGTCCACTACCGAGTAGTTGGTGTTCTGGTATTCGGCGACCAAACGCTCACGCTCGGCACCGACTTTCTGGAACACCAGGTCAGTAAAGGCCGGCGAGAACACTTCGTTGACGAACGGGCTGTCGTCGGCCGGTTTGAGCGCCGAACCGCGCAGGATCATGTCGACCTGCACCGACGGGAAGCTGTCATTGAGGTCGATAAAAGCTTCTGCCGCGCTCTGGCCGCCGCCGATCACGGCGATGCGCATCGGCTTGCCGTCTACGCACGGCTGGCTGGCCATGCGCTCCAGGTACTGGGAATGGTGAAACACCCGGCTATCGCCCTTGAGCGCCTTGAATGCCTCGGGGATGCGCGGTGTGCCGCCGGCGCTGACCACCACCGAACGGGTGGTGCGCACATGCTGCTCGCCCTGGGCATCACGGGAGATCACGCGCAACGCCTCGACCTGTTGCTGATGCAGGATCGGCTCGATGGCCAGCACTTCCTCGCCGTAGTTGGCCTGGGCCTGGAACTGCCCCGCCACCCAGCGCAGGTAGTCGTTGTACTCCATGCGGCAAGGGTAAAAGGTTCCCAGGTTGATGAAGTCCACCAGGCGGTCGTGGGTCTTGAGGTAGTTGACGAAGGAGTACGGGCTGGTGGGGTTGCGCAGGGTCACCAGGTCCTTGAGGAAGGAAATCTGCAGTTCACTCTGGGTCACCAGGGTATTGCCGTGCCAGCGGTAGTCGGCTTGTTTGTCGAGAAACAGCACGTCCAGCTTGCCCTGGGCCTTTTCACGCTCCTGCAGGGCGATGGCCAGCGCCAGGTTCGAAGGGCCGAAACCGATCCCGATCAGGTCATGAACCGCGGGCGAAGCAATTGCCTGTGTCATTCCAGTGTCCTCTGGATAAGCCCCATGGCGGTGGGGCGGGAATACCTTCATGGCCTGAACAACAGGCCGTGTGTTGATAGGAAACGAGGACAGTGAAATAAAATTTAACTAACAGCCGATCAGTGCGCTTCCCACTCGCGCATGCGCACCCGGCAGTGCTTCATCGCATTGACGATGTGTTTTTCCACCAGACTGCGGGAAATGTTCAGGCGTTCAGCGATTTGCACATGGGACAGGCCTTCGAGCTTGCGCAATAGGAAACTATCGCGACAGGCCACCGGCAGCTCGGCCAAGGCGCGCTCGAGCATCTCCAGGCGCTGGCCCTGATCGTGGCTGGCGTGGGGGGAACAGGCGGCGAAGCGCTCTTCGCTGTCCAGCACCTCCAGGGGCTCGGTTTGGCGCACGGCGTTGCGCCGATGGCCGTCGATCACCAGGTTCAAGGCGGTGCGGTACAGGAAGGCGCGGGGCTGTTCGATCGGGGTGTCGCTTGCGCGCTCGAGCACCCGCACATAAGCGTCATGCACCACATCTTCGGCCACCTGACGGTTGCCCAGCTTGGCGTTGAGGAAACACACCAGCTCGCGATAGTAGTTTTCCAACATGACTCCTGACCCCACGGCCTTGGTACAAACGACACCCGGCCCCTGTAGGAGCGAGCTTGCTCGCGAAAAACCCAAGAGCGCATCCCCTTACCTGGATGCGCCCGCAATCATTGGCGGTTTTGCCATCACCGATGATGGCAGTTTGAGTGTGTGCAATTTATAGTAATTCTCATCTACTTTTAAAGAACTCTCTCATCAGCGGTCGGTTTTTTTCGCAATTCGCGCTGTAACTACTTATGTAACAGCCTAAATTCCGGAGCATTTTCCTCGTTTACCTGTCAGCTCTGCGCGACTGCGCCCCGAACTTTCCTGGCTGGAAGCTACCCATGAAACGCCCTCGACCTGCCCGACGCGCCCTGCTTGTGGTGGCGTGCCTGATTCCCATCGTTGCGTTTGCCACCTGGCAGGGCCTGACGCCGGGCCGCGATGCCCTGACCACCGTCACCGTGACCCGCGCCGACATCGAAAACAGCGTCACCGCCCTGGGCACCCTGCAACCGCGACGTTACGTAGACGTCGGCGCCCAAGCCTCCGGGCAGATCCGCAAGATCCACGTCGAGGCCGGTGACCAGGTCCAAGAGGGCCAATTGCTGGTGGAGATCGACCCCGCCACGCAAAAAGCCAAGCTCGACGCCAGCCGCTATGCCATCGAAAACCTGCAGGCTCAGTTGCAGGAGCAGAAAGCCCAGCACCAACTGGCCCATCAGAAGTACCAGCGTCAGCAGCGCCTGAGTGCCGGCAACGCCACCCGCGAGGAAGACGTGCAGACCGCCAAGGCGGAACTCAGCGCGACCCAGGCGCGGGTGCAGATGTTCCAGGCACAGATCCGCCAGGCCCAGGCCAGCCTGCGCAGCGATGAAGCCGAGTTGGGCTACACGCGCATCTACGCGCCAATGACCGGTACCGTGGTGGCCGTGGATGCACGCGTCGGCCAGACCCTCAACGCGCAACAGCAAACGCCGCTGATCCTGCGCATCGCCAAGCTGTCGCCCATGACGGTGTGGGCGGAAGTCTCCGAAGCCGACATCGGCCATGTCAAACCCGGCATGAGCGCGTATTTCACCACTCTGAGCGGTGGCAGCCGGCGCTGGACCAGCACCGTGCGCCAGATCCTGCCGATCCCGCCCAAACCCTTGAACGAAACCCAGGGCAGCGGCAGCCCGAGCAGCACCAGCAAGAGCGGCACTGGCCGAGTGGTGCTGTACACGGTGCTGCTGGACGTGGACAACGCCGACAACGCGCTGATGGCCGAGATGACCACCCAGGTCTTTTTCGTCGCCAGCCAAGTCAAGGACGCCCTCTCCGTACCCGTCGCCGCCTTGCAAAGCGTGCCCGGCTCCGCAGCGCAAATCGCCCGGGTGGTCGCCAAAAACGGAGCCATCGAAGACCGTGAAGTGCGCCTGGGCATCAGCGACCGCCTGCGGGTGGAAGTGCTCGAGGGGTTGAGCGAGGGCGACCACCTGTTGATCGGCCCGGTTGATAGCCATGGGGGCTGAAATGAGCACGCCCCTGATTGAACTCAAAGGCATCCGCAAATCCTACGGCGGCGGCGACAGCCCGCAGGTCGATGTGTTGCGCGGCATCGACCTGTCGATCCATGCCGGCGAGTTCGTCGCCATTGTCGGCGCGTCGGGCTCGGGTAAATCGACGCTGATGAACATCCTCGGCTGCCTCGACCGCCCCACCGAGGGCGACTACCTGTTCGCCGGGGAAAACGTCGCCCACCTGGGCAGCGACGAACTGGCCTGGCTACGCCGCGAAGCCTTCGGTTTTGTGTTCCAGGGCTACCACTTGATTCCCTCAGGCTCCGCCCAGGAAAACGTCGAGATGCCGGCGATCTATGCCGGCATCAGCGCCGCCGAACGACATGCCCGCGCCAGCGCCCTGCTCACCCGCCTGGGCCTGGCCGAGCGCACCGGCAATCGGCCGCACCAGCTGTCGGGTGGGCAACAGCAACGGGTGTCCATCGCCCGCGCCCTGATGAACGGCGGCCATATCATCCTCGCCGACGAACCCACCGGCGCCCTCGACAGCCATAGCGGCGCCGAGGTTATGGCCTTGCTCGACGAACTGGCGAGCCAGGGCCATGTGGTCATCCTGATTACCCACGACCGTGAAGTGGCGGCGCGAGCCAACCGCATCATCGAGATTCGCGACGGCCAGATCATCAGCGATTCGGCTGACACCCGCGCGGCCACACCCAGCGTGGCGGCCGGCGCCTTGCACGCCGTGGACCTGCGCCAACGCCTGGTCGACGGCGCCGAGCACAATGGTGCCTGGAAAGCCGAATTGCTGGACGCCGTGCAGGCCGCCTGGCGGGTGATGTGGATCAACCGTTTTCGCACGGCGCTGACGCTGTTAGGCATCATCATCGGCGTCGCGTCGGTGGTGGTGATGCTGGCAGTGGGCGAAGGCAGCAAGCGCCAGGTCATGGCGCAGATGGGCGCATTCGGCTCCAATATCATCTACCTCAGCGGATCTTCGCCCAACCCGCGTACGCCGCTGGGTATCGTGTCCCTCAACGATGTCGCGGCCCTGGCGACGCTGCCTCAGGTCAAGCGCATCATGCCGGTCAACGGCACCGACGCGGGAGTGCGCTTCGGCAACGTCGACTACATGGCTTACGTGGGGGGCAACGACACCAACTTCCCGGAGATCTTCAACTGGCCGGTGGTCGAGGGCAGCTACTTCACCGAGGCCGACGAACGCGCCGCCGCCACGGTCGCCGTGATCGGCGCGCGCATCCGCCAAAAATTGTTCAAGGACGTGGCCAACCCTATCGGCCAGTACATCCTGATCGAGAACGTACCCTTCCAGGTGGTCGGCGTGCTCGCGGAAAAAGGCTCAAGCTCCGGCAACAAGGACAGTGACGACCGTGTCGCCATTCCCTACAGCGCCGCCAGTGTCCGCCTGTTCGGCAGCTACAACCCCGAATACGTGGCGATTGCCACCACCGATGCACGCAAGGTGCATGAAGCCGAACGCGCCATCGACCAGTTGATGCTGAAGCTGCACAACGGCAAGCGCGACTACGAGCTGACCAACAATGCCGCGATGATTCAGGCCGAAGCCCGCACCCAGAACACCCTGTCGCTGATGCTCGGCTCGATTGCGGCGATTTCCCTGCTGGTGGGCGGCATCGGCGTGATGAATATCATGTTGATGACCGTGCGCGAGCGCACCCGTGAAATCGGCATCCGCATGGCCACCGGGGCACGCCAGCGCGACATCCTGCGCCAGTTCCTCACCGAGGCGGTGATGCTCTCGGTGGTCGGCGGCCTGTTCGGTATTGCCCTGGCATTGCTGGTGGGCGGCGTGCTGGTGCTGGCTGAAGTGGCGGTGCAGTTTTCCCTGGTGGCGGTGCTCGGCGCGTTTGGCTGTGCGCTGGTCACCGGCGTCGTATTCGGCTTCATGCCGGCCCGTAAAGCTGCCCGGCTCGATCCGGTTAAGGCGTTGACCAGTGAATAAACGATCTCTCACTCCACAACTGTCAGCGTTCAGTGTGTGCCTGTTGCTCACGGCCTGTGGCGCTAACCCGCCGGCCATCGACAGCGGCCTCGCCACGCCCGCCACCTGGCACTATGCAGAACGCGAAACGACCCAAGCCATCAACCAGCGCTGGTGGTCGCAGTTTGGCAGCCCGGCGTTGAACCGCCTGATCGACCAGGCCCGTCGTGACAGTTTCGACGTAGCAGCCGCCATGGCGCGGGTCCGTCAGGCCCAGGCCACGGCGGTGATTGCCGGCGCACCGCTGCTGCCGGAACTGAAGTTCAACCTCACCGCCAGCCGGCAAAGGCTGTTGCGCGGCAGCGGCAACTCGGACCTGGACGCCACCGAAAGCAATCGGACCGTCAACAGCTATGACGCCAGCCTCACCGCCAGCTATGAAATCGACTTCTGGGGGGGCCGCGCCGCTGCGCGCGACAGCGCCGTGCAGAGCCTGCACGCCAGTGAGTTCGATCAGGCCAACGTGGAGCTGACCCTGCTCAGCAATGTCGCCGACCGCTACGCGCAAACCCTGGCCGCACGCCAGCGTCTGCAGATTGCCGAGCTCAACCTGGCGAATGCGCGCAATGTGCTGAACCTGGTACAGACCCGCCACGACGCCGGTTCCGCCACAGCCCTGGAACTGGCACAACAGAAGAGCCTGGTGGCCAGCCAGCAACGGCAATTGCCGCTGATCCAGCAATCGGTCGAAGAGTCGCAAATCACTTTGGCCGCCTTGCTTGGTCAACCCGTACAGGCCCTGGACCTGGGCGCTGAACCCTTCCAGGCATTGACCTGGCCGAGTATCGGGCCCGGTGTACCGAGCCAGTTATTGAGCCGGCGCCCCGACCTCGCCCAGGCCGAGGCCCAGTTGGCAGCGGCCCGTGCCGACGTCACGGTGGCCCGTGCAGCGATGCTGCCTTCAGTGACATTGGGCGCGACCCTCGGCTCTGGCGCATACAAGGCCCAAGAGGTCTTGCGCAGCCCCTTCTACACCCTGACCTCGGGCCTGATGGCGCCAATCTTCAACAATGGCCGGCTGAGCGCCGAGCGCGACAAGGCTCGGGCACGCCAGGATGAACTGCTGCAAAGCTACCGCGGGGCGATCATCAATGGCTTTGCCGATGTGGAAAAAGCCCTCAGCAGCATCACCCGCCTTGACCAGCAACGCCAGTGGCAAAGCGAGGAGCTGCAACAGGCGCAGACCGCGTTTCAGATTGCCCAGAGCCGCTACGAAGCCGGTGCCGAAGACCTGCTCACGGTGCTGGAAACCCAGCGCACTTTGTACGGCGCCCAGGACCAGAACGTGCTACTGCGCCTGTCGCGCCTACAAGCCAGCATCGCCCTGTACAAGGCATTAGGCGGTGGCTGGAAAACCAACATCTGATAAACGAAACTCATATTTCATACACGAGTTGTTTCTTCACCCTACATTCTCCACCTCAAGGTCCTTGGTAAAAAAGCCGTTATCACACGGAAGCCCGGACCTCATGATGAAACCCAGCGTTGTTGTAAAAGGCCTGGCCTGCATTGGCTGCTGGTTGATACCGAACCTGGCGCTGGCCAAGCCCTTGATCGCCCCCACCGCAATCGACTGGCTGCTGGACTGCCCCCTCACCACGACGGCGCACTTGAACCCGCAAGTGGTTGGCCGCACCCAATGCGGCCTGGTCAACGTCCCCCGCGACCATGCCGCCCCCCAGCGCGGCCGCCTAAGCTTGAGCGTGACACGGGTAGGCGCACGGCAACCGCTCAACCGTGAAGGTGTCGTGTTCATCCAGGCCGGCGAACCCCTCCAGGCCAAGGACGCGCCTTTCGTTCTTCACCTCGCCAGCCGCTGGGAGTCGCTTGCCACCCAGGCCTATCGCACCCTGGTCGACCGTTATGACGTCATCGAGCTGAGCGCCCGCGACCTGCGCGAGGGCAATGCCGTGGAACAGGCCGCGCGGGACATGGAGTTCGTGCGCGGGCAACTTGACGAGGCGCGCCTCAACTACCTGGGCAACGCCGCTGCCACCCGCCTCGGCAGCCGCTACGGTACGCTGTTTCCCGAGCGTGTCGGGCGCATGGTGCTGATCAATGCCGAGCCTGGCGAAGCAGTCGCCACCGGTGTAGAGCAACTCTTGCTCAAGGAGTCGGCGCGCGCAGGCGCCGACGGCTGCGTCAACCGCTGGCTGGGGGATTTTCTCGCTTATGGTAGACAACCGCCGGCGTCCACGCGCTGTCTCGACCTCAGCGCCTGGGAGTAAGTAGCCCACGCATTTACGACCTCTTGCCACCAAAAACGACAGCCTGCGTTGACGCACTTCCCCAATCGTTATTAAGTGCTATTTATCCGCATTAATACGATAAATCACCGCCATGTTGACTCGCCCGCTACGCCGCAAACGCCAGAAGCTGTCCGATGTGATTGTCGAGTCGGTCAAGCGCTCGATCGTCACCGACGCCTTGAAGCCCGGCGACCGCCTGCCCACCGAACGCGAGCTGATGGAAAGCTTCCAGTGTTCCAAGGGTTCGGCACGCGAAGCGCTCAAGGCGTTGGAAGTGGAGGGCTTGGTGAGCACGCGCACCGGCCCCAGCGGCGGGGCTTACTTGAACCAGGCCGGCACCGAGCCGGCCAGCCGCGCCTTGCGCAATTACTTGCACTTCCAGCACCTGGACGGCGAGCAGGTCTACCAACTGCGCAAGGTCATCGAAGTGGAATTGGCGGTGTCGGTGCTCGGGCGTTTGAGCGAAAACGATTACACCGCCCTGCAAGCCAATGTGGATTTTTGCAGCGCCCCCGAAGACAGCGAAGCCGGCCAGCGCGAACAACGCCTGGCGGAACTGGAGTTCCACAACCTGCTGGCCCGGGCCTGCCCCAACCCGCTGCTGAGTTTCATGGCGCAGTTTCTCAATGACTTGCTGCGCGACCTGGTGGTGCTGAAAAAGGCCTACAAGCCCAAACGCAAGCAGTTCGACGCGGCCAACCTCGACTATCACAAGCAACTGCTGATCGCCTTTCGCGCCGGGGACGAAAGCGCGGTGCGCAGCTTGATGCATGAACACATGTGCGATGCCGAACACCATATGACCGCGCTGGAAGGCCAAGTGAGCCCGCATTTCCTCTTGGAGTTCGACCACCCTTAAACACGCCAACAATCCAATGTGGGAACCCGATCAATGTGGGAGCTGGCTTGCCTGCGATGCGGGCGCCTCGGTGTTACAGGGGACCGAGTCGATGCCATCGCAGGCAAGCCAGCTCCCACAGTTGACCCCGTTCACCCGCGAAATCGAGTTATCCAATAACAAGCCTGCCCACAGGCCCTTGCTCCACCGTATCGCCCTTGCCGCTCCTGCCAATAACTAAACCAGGGAGTCACCCCATGCAGCGTCGTACGTTATTGAAAGCCAGCCTCACCGCCGCCGCCGTCCTCAGCCTTCCGCTGAGCGTGCGTTCGGCATTCGCCGCCGAGCCCTTTACCTTTTACGGCCTCAAGTCCATGTCTGGCGCCTTTGCCAGCTATGGCAAATTTGCCGACATGGGTTCGCGCCTGGCGGTGCAGCAACACGCCCAATTGCTCGGCCGCCCACTGAACTACAAGGTCATCGACACCGAAGGCAACGCCGGCAAGGCAGTGCGCAAGGTGCAGGAGGCCATCGCGCAGGACGGCGCACGGTTCTTCCAGGGCTGCACGCTGTCATCTTCCGCGCTGGCAGTGGCCAAGGAAGTGGACAAGGTCGGCGGCGTGTTCATGACCCCGGTGGGCGCCGATGAAGTGACAGGCAAGGACTGCAACAAGGCGACCTTCCGCTGGTCGGTGCCCACCTACGGCGCGATACGCGAAACCATGGTGCCGCTGATCAAGCTGCTGCCGGACGCCAAGCGCTGGTACACCATCACCCCGCAATACGTGTTCGGCGAAGCCTTGCTCGAAGGGGCCAAAAACGTGCTCAAGGAACATAGCCTGGAACACGTGGGCAACAGCTACCACTCACTGCAGGAACAGGAGTTTTCCGGTTACCTGACCAACGCCATTTCCACCAAGCCCGATGTGCTGGTGCTGCTCAACTTTGGCAGCCAATCGTCCAACACCCTGCGCCAGGCCGTGAACTTCGGCATCAAGGAGCGCATGAAGGTGCTGCTGGTGTGGTCTGCCGGCCTGGATCAGTTCCAGGAACTGGGCAGCGATGTGCTCGAGGGCGTGTACCTCGGCGCACAGTACTGGCACCAGGTCGACACCCCGCTCAACCGTGAACTGGTCAAGCTGACCCAGGCCAAGTACGGCATCAACCCCACCTACCCGCTGGCCGCCGACTACATCAGCACCAAAGTCATGCTCGACACCATCATTGCCACCGGCAGCTTCGACGGCCCGACCGTGGCCAAGGCCCTGCAAGGCTTGAGCTACGAAGGCCCGACCGGCAAGGAGTTAATCCGCGCCGGCGACCACCAGGTGATCAAGGACTACTACCTGCTGATCGGCAAGGCCAGCGGCGACATGGCCGACAAGGACGACCTGGCCAAAGTGCTCAGCGCTGGCCAATCGTTCCCCGCAGTCGAGGCGACAGGCTGCACGCTCGGCTGACCGCTTAACTTTTGTCGCGCAGGGCCGTGCAAGCGGCCGTCTGCGGAGGGTGCCTGCATGCTTAATTTGTACCTGTTCCAGATTCTCAACGGCCTTGGGCTGGGGATGATCTACTTCCTGATCGCGGTAGGTCTGACGATCATTTTCGGCCTGCTCAACTTCGTCAATTTCGCCCACGGCGCGTTCTTCCTGCTCGGCGCCTACATCTGCTACACCGCGGTGAGCCTCACCGGCAACTTCTGGCTGGCGCTGCTGATCGCGCCGCTGGTGGTGGCCGCGCTGGCCTGGGTGATCGAGCGCTTGCTGATCCAGCGCATCTACCACTTGCCACACATGTTCCAGATTCTGGTGACCCTGGGGATCGCCCTGATCATCCAGGAAGCCAGCGTGATGATCTGGGGGCCGGTGGGCAAAAGCGTCGCCGTGCCGGAACTGTTGCGCGGCGTGCTGGTAGTGGGTGATTTCGTCTACCCCTACTACCGCCTGTTCCTTATCGTGTTTTCCGGGCTGGTGGGCCTGGGCCTGTGGCTGCTGCTGGAGCGCACGCGCTTCGGTGCTCTAGTGCGCGCCGGCAGTGAAAGCACCGAAACCGTGTCGCTACTGGGCACCAATATTTTCCGCCTGTTCTCCATGACCTTCGCCCTCGGCGTCGCCCTGGCCGGTGTCGCTGGGGTGTTGTTTGCGCCCTTGCGCGGCGCCCAGCCCTTTGTCGGCCCGGAGATTCTGGGCATCGCCTTCGTGGTGGTGGTGATCGGCGGCATGGGCTCGTTCAGCGGTGCGCTGGTCGGCGGTTTGCTGGTGGGCGTGGTGCAAAGCCTGATGACCACACTCTGGCCCCAGGGTGCGAGCCTGATGATCTACGGCGCCATGGCCGTGGTGATTCTGGTACGCCCTTATGGCCTGTTCGGGAGAGCCTGACATGAGCGATAAAAACCCGCTGCCGTTTGCCAAGACCCAATCCAGAGCCATGTTGCTGTGGGTGTTGGCCGTGCTGATCGGCCTGCCGTTGGTGTTGCCCTCGGCGACCCTGGCCACCGAGATCCTGATCTTTGCCATGGCCGCCCTCGCCTGCAACCTGCTGCTGGGCTATACCGGGCTGCTGTCCTTCGGCCAAGGCATCTTCTTTGGTGCCGGTGCTTATTGTGCGGCGCTGTTGATGATCCACCTGCAACTGGGCCTGTTCACCGCGTTGCTCGGCGCGGCGATTGCCGGTGGTTTCCTGGCGCTGCTGGTGGGCGCCCTGGCGATTCGGCGCACGGGCATTTACTTCGTGATGCTCACGTTGGCGTTCAGCCAGATGGCGTACTTCGTCGCCTACACCCTGAGCGACTGGACCGGCGGCGACAACGGCCTGCTCAGCGTGCCGCGCCCGGAAATTCGTGTGGGCGACACCGTGCTGCTGTCCCTGGCCGATGCCCGTGCCTTCTATGGTTTTGTCGCGGTGCTGTTCCTGCTGATCTTCATCGGCGCACGCCGGGTCATCGCTTCGCCGTTTGGCAGCACGCTGATGGCGATCCGCGAGAACGAAACCCGCGCCTCGGCCATCGGCTACGACACGCGCCACTTCAAGATCCTGGTGTTCGTGCTGTCCGGTGCGGTCACCGGGATTGCCGGGGCGCTGTACGCCATGCTGCTGCACTTTGTGCCGCTGTCGAATATCGACCTGGCAATGTCCGAGAACATCCTGATCATGACCATCGTCGGCGGCACCGGCTCGCTGTTCGGCTCGCTGCTGGGCGCCGGCTCCATCGTGCTGCTGGGCGACTTCCTTTCCGACCTGTGGCCGCGCTGGCTGATGCTGCTGGGGGTGATCCTGATCCTGGTGGTGATCTTCATGCGCGGCGGTTTGTGGGGCGGCCTCGTGTCGCTATTCGAGAAGGTGCGCGGCACGCGCAAATCCGCGGTCGTCGCCAAGGAGGACGGGCTATGAGTATCTTGCTTGAAACCCAGAACCTGGAGCTGGCCTACGGCGCGTTCCATGCGGTCAATGGCGTCAACCTCAAGGTCGAAGCCGGCACCATCCACACCATCATCGGCCCCAACGGCGCGGGCAAGACCAGCCTGTTCCACTGCCTGACGGGTGAACGCCAGGCCACCGCCGGGGCGATCCATTTCGACGGCAAGAACCTGATGCGCAAGCCCGCCCACGGCCGCGTCGGCCTGGGCATGGCGCGCTCGTTCCAACTCACCAGCCTGTTCCAGAACCTCAGCGTGCGCGAAAACCTGCGCCTGGCCGCCCAAGGCCGCGATGGCTCGCGTGCCTTGAACTTCTGGCGTCGAGTGGACAGCCAGCGCGAACACCTGGAGATGGCCGACCAGGTGCTGGAACGCCTGCAACTCACGGCACGCGCCGACACCCTGGCCGGTGAGTTGTCCCACGGCCAGCAACGGGTGCTGGAGGTGGGCATGTCGATCTGCTCCAAACCCAAACTGTTGATGCTCGACGAGCCCACCTCGGGCATGGGCATCGACGATATCCCGATCATGACCCAACTGATCAGCGACCTTGGGCGCGACCATACGGTGCTGTTGATCGAACACAACATGAGCATCGTCATGTCCATCAGCCAGCGCATCACGGTAATGAGCCATGGGCAGATCCTGGTGGAAGGCACGCCGGAGTTCGTGCGCGCCGATGAACGTGTGCGTACTGCCTATCTTGGGGAGGCTGCCTGATGCTGATCGTCGAGAATATCCATTCCTACTACGACAAAAGCCATGTGCTTGAGGGCGTGTCGCTGAGCGTCAACCCTGGCGAACTGGTGACCCTGCTCGGCCGTAACGGTGCCGGCAAGACCACCACCCTGCGCAGCATCCTCGGCATCATCTGCCCGCGCCAGGGCCAGATCCACTTCAACGGCCAGGCGTTGGTGGGGCAAAAGATCTTTGAAATTGCGCGCCAGGGCTTGGCGCTGGTGCCGGAAAACCGCGGGATTTTCCGCCTGCTGACGGTGGAGGAAAACTTGCGCATCGCTGCCCGCAAGCACAGCCGCTGGCAAATGGAAGACGTGTACGCCATGTTCCCGCGCCTCAAGGAGCGGCGCAAAAACGCCGGCCATGCGTTGTCCGGCGGCGAACAGCAGATGCTGGCCATCGCCCGCGCCCTGCTGAACGACCCCAAGCTGTTGATCCTCGACGAACCCACTGAAGGCCTGGCCCCGGTGATCGTCGACGAGCTGGTGAAGATCCTGCGCAAGGTCAAGGACGAGGGCTTGCCGGTGTTGCTGGTGGAACAGAACCTGATGGTCTGCGACAAGCTCGCCGACCGCCATTACGTGCTCGAACAGGGCCGCGTGGTGTACGAGGGCAGCGCCGCTGACTTCCGCGCCGACCCGACGATCAAAAACCGTTACCTGGCCTTGAGTGCCTGAGTGGAGATTCCTGATGAACAATCTTGCGCAACCGCTCCAGAGCGATGCCCCGCTGATCAACCGCGACCGTTTGTGGCAGTCACTGATGGACCTGGCCCGGCTCGGCGCCACGGCCAAGGGCGGCGTGTGTCGCCTGGCCCTCACCGACCTGGACCGCCAGGCCCGCGACCTGTTCGTGCAGTGGTGCGAGGCCGCCGGGTGCAGCGTCAGTGTGGATGCCATCGGCAATATTTTCGCGCGGCGCCCTGGACGCAACCCCACCCTGCCCCCGGTCATGACCGGCAGCCACATCGACACCCAGCCCACCGGCGGCAAGTTCGACGGTTGCTACGGGGTAATGGCCGGGCTGGAAGTGATCCGCACGCTCAATGACTTGCAGATCGAAACCCAGGCCCCCATCGAAGTGGTGGTGTGGACCAACGAAGAAGGCTCGCGCTTCCCGCCGTGCATGATGGGCTCCGGGGTATTTGCCGGGAAGTTCGATTTGCAGGAGACCCTCGACAAGTGCGACGACCAGGGCCTGTCGGTGGGCAGCGAATTGCAGCGCATCGGCTATGCCGGTTCGCGTGCGGTGCTGGGCCATCCGGTGGGCGCTTATTTCGAAGCGCATATCGAGCAAGGCCCGGTGTTGGAGGACCAGGCGATTACCCTGGGCGTGGTGATGGGCTGTCTGGGCCAGAAGTGGTTCGACCTGACCCTCACCGGCGTAGAGGCGCATGCGGGCCCTACGCCCATGCACCTGCGCAAGGATGCCCTGGTGGGCGCTGCCGAGGTGGTCAGCGCGGTCAACCGTATCGCCCATCAGCACCAGCCTCACGCCTGTGGCACCGTCGGTTGCCTGAGCCTGCATCCTGGCTCGCGCAACGTGATCCCCGGCCAGGTGCACATGACCATTGACCTGCGCCACCTGCACGCCGACAAGCTGCAAGCCATGGTCGATGAAGTGCGCGCAGTGATCGAAGACTCGGCCGCCCGCCACGGCTTGACGTTTGAACTGACGCCGACTGCCGACTTCCCGCCGCTGGACTTCCACCCGACCTGCGTCAATGCCGTGCGCGAGGCTGCCCAGGCATTGGGCTTGAGCCATATGGACATTGTCAGCGGCGCCGGGCATGACGCGATTTTCGTCGCTGAACTGGGCCCGGCCGGGATGATCTTTGTGCCGTGCGAAGGCGGCATCAGCCATAACGAAATCGAAAACGCCGCGCCGGATGATCTGGCCGCAGGCTGCGCGGTGTTGCTGCGTGCCATGGTCAACGCGGCGCAGGGAGTTCAAGCATGAGTGAGATCGGCCAATTGACGGCGGTGCAACTGCTGCAGCATTTTCGCGACAAGACCTTGTCGCCCGTGGAGATCACCGAAGACGCGTTGCTGCGCATCGAGCGCTACAACCCGGTGGTGAATGCTTACTGCCATGTCGACCCGCAAGGCGCCCTGGAGGCTGCGCGGGCGTCGGAACAACGCTGGTTCAAGGGCGAACCTTGCGGCGCGCTGGATGGCGTACCAGCGTCGATCAAGGACCTCACGCTGACAGTCGGCATGCCCACGCGCAAAGGCTCACGCACCTCCAGTGCCGAGGGCCCGTGGGACGTGGACGCGCCCTTCCCGGCCTTCATGCGCAAGGCCGGTGCGGTGCTGCTGGGCAAGACCACCACCCCGGAGTTCGGCTGGAAAGGCGTCACCGACAACCCGCTGTACGGCATCACCCGCAACCCGTGGGACACGCGCACCACCGCCGGTGGCTCGTCCGGGGGCGCCGCTGCGGCGGCGGCATTGAACCTCGGCGTGCTGCACCAGGGCAGCGACGCCGGCGGCTCGATCCGTATTCCCTGTGCGTTTACCGGCACCTTCGGGATCAAGCCGACGTTCGGCTATGTGCCGCAATGGCCGGCCAGCTCCATGACGATCCTGTCGCACCTGGGGCCGATGACGCGCACCGTGGAAGACAGTGCGCTGATGCTGCAAGCCGTGGCGCGACCGGATGCACGGGACGGCTTGATCGGCGCGCCGCGAACCACGCCCTGGCTCGTTCCAGGGACGGACTTGAAAGGGTTGCGTGTCGCCTATAGCCCCACGTTCGGCTATGTGAAAGTCGACCCGCAAGTCGCCCAGGTAGTGGATCAGGCTGTGCAGGGCCTGGTGCAACTGGGCGCCCATGTCGAACAGATCGACCCCGGTTTCAGCGACCCGTTGGACGTCTTCAGCACCTTTTGGGCCGCCGGTGCCGCTCGCCTGACCGGCACGATGAGCGAGGCGCAAAAGCAACTGCTGGACCCTGGGCTGCTACGCATTGCGCAACGGGGCGAGCGCTTGAGCCTGGATGATTTCAACGCAGCCCTCGAAGCGCGAGCGGCGCTGGTTGCACGGATGGCAGCCTTCCATGAGCATTACGATGTGTTGGTGTCACCGATGATGCCGATCACCGCGTTCGAAGCCGGGCACAACATACCGCCGGATTCGGGAATGACTGAGTGGATGGAATGGACGCCGTTCACCTACCCGTTCAACCTTACCCAGCAACCGGCGGCGTCAGTGCCCTGCGGGTTGGCGGCAAATGGCTTGACGGTGGGCTTGCATGTGGTGGGCGCGCGGTTTGCCGATGAGCAGGTACTTAGGGTGTGTCACGCGTATGCACAGGCATTCCCCACAGCGCACTTGCACACACCGAAAATCCCGACCTGAAATACCTACAACTGTGGGAGCTGGCTTGCCTGCGATAGCGCTGTTTCAGTCAGCACATTGGCCTCTGACACACCGCCGTCGCAGCTTCTACACAATTTTGTAGGTTGTAGCAGCCAACGGTAACCACGATGCGAAGCGAGCCGCTCTTGATCTTGCTCTTGATCTGCTTTTGATCTTGATCTTGCTCTTGATCTGCTTTTGATCTTGATCTCAGGCGCCCCGTTAAACCACGCTGGCCGGAATTCGACAGGGATTTGGGGGGTAAACCGGCAGGGATGCCGGTTTAGCCGCCCCGCGCCATGGATGGCGCGTGGCGGCGGCCCCCCAAATCACTGGCGGATTACGGGCACACCGAGCCTAAGCGAGGTGCCGAGTGGTGGGGCAAGAGCGCTTTGCTTACTTTCGCGCTTTTCGAAAGTGAGCCGCCGTCAGGGCGGAACCCTAAGTGGCCGTTACCGCAGCAATGGATATGTACACCATCCAACTGTGTTGACTGCCAGGCTGCCTTCGCAGGCAAGCCAGCTCCCACATAGGACTGCGGCGCGTCAGGTGGACAAGCGTCGCTGTCAGGCCGCCACGGGAGCAAGCTCCCTCGCCACAGATACAGCGTCGTACCAAAGTTATGTAGATACCTATGCTGCGATAGCGGTGTGTCAGAGGCCGTTGGGCTAACTGAACCGCCGATTTCGCAGGCAAGCCAGCCCCACATGGATCGCATTCCAATCCTGCATCGCTCTACAATGCCCCTATTCATCCCCGGGGGCTTCATGGACATCGAACTGGCACGCACCTTCCTCGAAATCACCCGCTGCGGCAGCCTGGCCGCGGCGGCCGAGAAACTGCACGTCACCCAGACCGCCATCACCGCTCGTGTCAAAAACCTCGAGAACCAGCTCGGCTGCACGCTGTTCGTGCGCAACCGTGCCGGTGCGCGGCTGACCGCCGACGGCGAGGCCTTCGTGGTGTACGCCAACCACTTGCTGCAAACCTGGGAAGCCGCCCGCCGTGACCTGCCATTGCCGGACGGCTATCGCAATGTACTGCATATCGGCGGGGAGGTCAGCCTGTGCAACCCGTTGATGCTCGGCTGGGCCAAGGCGCTGCGCGAGCAGATACCGGGGCACGCCTTGCGCACCGAAGTGCGTGAAGGCGAATACCTGCTGCGCCAACTGGAGCTGGGTGTGCTAGATGCCGCCTTGGTGTTCCAGCCGCAATACTGGCCCGGCTTGCAGGTGGAGCAGGTGCTGGAAGAAAAACTGATTCTGGTGCAACTGGCGAGCAAACCCTCGCCTTACGTGTATATCGACTGGGGCCAGGGTTTTCGCCAGCAACACGACGCCGCCCTGCCCGACCGTGCGCGTGCCGCACTGAGTTTCAACCTGGGGCCGCTGGCGTTGCAGTACATCCTGGAGAATGGCGGGGCTGGCTACTTCCGCACGCGGGTGGTGCAGAGCTACCTGGACAGCGGCGTCATGCAGCGCGTGGCCAAGGCGCCGGAATTCAGCTTTCCGACCTACCTGGTGTATTCACGGGCGCGAGATTCAGCGGTGTTGCAGCAGGCCTTGGAACTGCTGCGCGAGGTGGTGAAGGCCGAAGGCGACTGGTCGCAACGCTGGGATCCGCTGATTTGAATCACTCTACGCTTGCGCACATGCTAGCCTGCTGGTGTTTACTCTCGCAGTCTTACCGATGAACAAGAAAAAGTCCGTCACCATCAGCGACATTGCCAAACGGGTCGGCATGACCACCATTACGGTGTCCCGCGCGTTGAGCAAACCCGACCTGGTCAAACCCGCCACCCTGGCGCGCATCCTGGAAGTGGCACGCGAGCTGGACTACGTGCCCAACGCCTTCGCCCGCGGGCTCAAGCGCAGTGAAAGCCTGATCATCGGGGTCATCACCGCATCGGTAGACAACCCGTTCTACAGCGAGATGATCAAGGCGATTTCCCGCGAGGCGAAAAAGCACGGCTACACCATCATGCTGGTGGACACCGATGAGCTGGAAGAACTCGAAAGCAAGGCGGTCGATACCCTGCTGGGCTATCGCGTGGCGGGGATCATCCTGTCGCCGGTCTCCGACGAGCCGAGCTACCAGCCCGACTACCTGGAGCGCCTGGGCAACGGCAAGACCCCGGTGGTGCTGCTCGATCGCACGATCCACGACAGCCCGTTCAGCCGCGTGGTGCTCGACAACTACCACAGCGGCCTGCAAGCCGCGCACTACCTGTTACGCCAAACCCCGAACCTCAAGCGCCTGCTGGTGCTGACCGGCCCCGAGCACTCGCGTATCAGCGTGGAACGCCTCAAAGGCCTGCGGGAAGTGCTGGCCGAACATCCCGACATCCAGGTCGAGGTGCAAGCGGGCGACTACACGCTGATGCCGGCTTACCTGCATACCCTCGATTACCTGGCCGCGCACTCGGCACCGGACGCGATCATGGGTTTCAACCAGTTGATCACCCTGGGCGCCCTGCGTGCGTTGCGCATGCATAACATCGCCCATGACAGCCTGACCATCTGCGGCATCGACCGCCTGCCCTTCGCCGATATCTTTGGCGTGCCGATTGCCTGCGTGGCCCACGACGCGTCCCTGGCCGGCAGCAGTGCGGTGCGCCTGCTGCTTGATCGCCTGCAAGACCCGCACAAGCCACGGGACAAAGTGGTTATCGCCGGGCAGTTGGAAAACGGCTAGCGGCTGGTGTAGCCGCCGTCCACCGGCAGGCTCACGCCACTGATCATGCTCGCCGCGTCGCTAAGCAAAAACAGCACCGGCAGCGCCACTTCCGCCGGTTGCGCAAAACGCCCCAAAGGAATCGCTGCCAGCGCCGGGTCGCGCTTGGCCGGGTCGGACCAGGCCATGGCCGCCATCGGCGTCAAGGTCACGGTGGGGTTGACGCTGTTGACGCGTATGCCAAAACGGCCCCACTCGGCGCATTGCACGCGGGTGATCGCATCCAGTGCAGCCTTGGAGGCGCAGTAGCTCAGGTGATCGTCCAGCGCCACCAACGACGCCTGGCTGGAGACGTTGACGATGCTGCCGGCCATGTTCGCCTCGATCATCTTTGCCGCGACCCGGCTGGCCACTTGCGCAGCGGCGCGGGCGTTGACTTGCATTACCTGGTCGAAGGCGTTGGCGCTGATGGCCGCGGCAGGCTCCAGGCGTGAGATACCGGCGCAGTTGACCAGGCCGTGCAGAGGCGGCAAATCTTGCAGGGTTTTATCGAGGGCGATGCTGTCAGCGATATCCACGCACAAGGTGCGGCACCCCAATGCCGCCAACGCCTGGGCATCGCGACCGAGAGCGAAGACTTCGGCGCCGCTGGCGATCAGTTGCTGGGCAATTTCGCGACCGATGCCGCTGCTGGCACCGGTGACGAGGATGCGCTGGTACGAAAAGTCGAAGGTGGTAGACATAAATAAAGATCTCAAAACCAATGAAGACCCACTGTGGGAGCTGGCTTGCCTGCGATAGCGGAGTGTCAGTCTCCTTATCGGGTGCTGATACACCGCTATCGCAGGCAAGCCAGCTCCCACAGTTTTGGACGGTGTTGAATCAGGTGGCTTGCAGGTTGTGCATGACCGGTTTCAGGGCCGGATACAGCTTCAGGTACTCGGCAAACGCCCGGTCATAGGTCATGACATTCTCCCGCTTGGGCTGCGCCCGCAATTGCAACTGCACCCAACCCGTGTCCATCTGCCCATCACTCACCAACCCCATCGTATGCGCCGCCAACAACGCCGCGCCCAGGGCTGCTTCTACCTCCTGCACGATCGTGTACACCGGGTAGCGTGTGACGTCGGCGATGATCTGCATCCACAGGTCCGAATGGCTCGCCCCGCCCACCACAATCAAGCGCGGGTCCAGGGAATGCGCGCCCTGGCTGCCCGCTTCGATATTGTGGCGCAGGGCAAAACTCACGCCCTCCAGCACCGCGCGGTACAGGTGAAAGCGGCTGTGGTAGAGGTTGAGCCCGACAAAACTGCCGCTGGCGCGGTCATCCCACACCGGGCTGCGCTCGCCCATCAAGTAAGGCAAAAACACCACGCCTTCGCTGCCTGCCGGAATCTTCATCGCGCTCTGCTCCAGCAGCGCCAGGCTGTCTTGCCCCGTGGCCTGGGCCTGCTGTTCTTCGGCCTGGCAGAACTGCTCGCGAAACCAGCTGACCGAGGCCCCGGCGGTGATCGCACCGCCGAAGATGTACAGGTCGCGGTGGCCGTTGTAGACGTGGGGCATGCTCACCAAACCGTGACGTGCATCCACCTGCTGGTTCAGGTAGCCCCAGCACATGCTGGTGCCGATCATCGCCACATGATTGCCTGGCTGAGTGACACCCGCCGCCAGGGTCGCCATGGCCGCGTCCACGCCCCCAGCGAGGATCGGCGTGCCCGCCTGCAAGCCCAGGCGTGCGGCCCAGTCTGCAAGCAAACCACCCACCACCTCGCCGGAATACAGCAACCGCTCGGGCATCATCGACTGCGCGATACCCAACGCCTCCAGCATCTCGCCTGACCAGTTGCGCGCCGCCACGTCGTAGACACCGCCGATATTCCCGGCGCTGCTGTGGTCCACCGCCAACTCGCCGGTCAGGCACCAATTGATGTAGCTGTTGGGCGGCAACAGGTAACGGGTATTCGCCCACACCTGAGGCTGGTGCTGCTTGAGCCAGAGCATCTTGGTGAAGCCGTAGTAGCTGTCCACCGAATTGCCGGTGATGGCGAACAAGCGCTCCAGGTCCACATGCTCACGCACCCAGGCCACCTGCTCGCCGGCGCGGCGGTCCATCCAGATCAGGCACGGGTGCAGCGGCGTCATCTGCGCATCCACGGCAATGCCCGAACCACCGTACAAACTGCTGATGCACAGCGCCTTGACCTGCGGCGCCGGTACCCCGGCCTTGGCCATGCACTGGGCCACGCACGTTTCGACAGCATCCAGCCACACCTGCGGCCACTGCTCGGCCCAGCGCACTTTCGGGGTGTCCACCCGGTAGCCTTGGCTATGCTGGGCGATGATCGTGCCTTGGGCATCCACCAGCAGCGCCTTGGTGCTCTGGGTGCCAATGTCTACACCGATGACGTAGTCCATCTCAGAGCACCGGCTTCAACAGCACCTTGATCGACTTGGTCGAATTGGCCAGTTCAAACGCCTCGGCCCAGTCGTCCAGCGGGAAATCATGGGTGACAATGCCTTGGGAGGTGACCAGGCCACGCTCGAACAGGTCGATGGCGATCGGGTAGCAATACGGGCCCAGGTGCGCGCCGCGCACGTCGAGCTCCTTGCGGTCGCCGATGATCGACCAGTCCACGCTGGTCTCGGCGCCAAACACGCTGAACTCGACAAAGCGCCCGAGCTTGCGGATCAGGTCCAGGCCCTGGGTGACGCCGGCCGGTACGCCCGTGGTTTCGATATAGACGTCGCAGCCGTAGTTGTCCGTCAGCCCGTTGATGATCTCGCGAGCGTTGTCACGGGCGGGGTTGATCACCACATCGGCGCCGAATTTTTTCGCCAGCTCCAGGCGTTCATCGACCATGTCGATCACCACCAGCTTCTTCGGGGTCTTCAGCGCGGCGACCTGGACCATGCACAGGCCCAGGGTGCCCGCGCCGGCAATCACCACCACGTCGTCGAGCTGGATATCGCCACGGTTGACGGTATGGATCGAGCAGGCCATCGGCTCCACCAGCGCCGAGTCTTCCAGGGACACCGACTCAGGGATCTTGTGCACGATGGCGGTCTTGGGAATGCGCATGTATTGGGCCATGCCGCCTTCGGCCACTTCGCGCTGGAAGCCGAAGATGTTGTGCACTTCGCACATCCAGTATTTGCCTGATTTGCAGAAGCGGCACTTGCCACACGGCACGATTTGTTCGGCGATGACCTTGTCACCGACCTTGACCTCAAAGTGCTCCTCGGCGCCCTCGCCGGCTTCGACCACGTAGCCGAAAAATTCGTGGCCCGGTACTACCGGCGCCTTGACCCAGGGGTTGTCGCCGCCCCAGAACATCGCAGCGCCCGAGTGGCACTTGCAGTCACTGGCGCAGATGCCGCAGGCGGCGATACGGATCACCAGCTCATTGGCACGCGCCTGGGGTTTGCCGATGCGCTCCAGGCGGTAGTCTTTCGGGCCGTGGCAGACGACGGCTTGCATGTGAGTGTGCTTGTCCATGTGTTCGGTCCTGTGTAGTGAGGTATTAACGATGGCGCTGACGGCTGATGAAAATCGCCAGCAAGATGATCCCGCCCTTGATCACGCTCTGGACGTAGGGCGACACGCCAAGCATGTTCAAACCGTTGTTCAACACGCCCAGCAGCATGGCGCCGAGCAAGGTGCCGATGATCACTCCGCGGCCGCCGGCAATCGACGCACCACCCAGTACCACGGCGGCAATCGCATCCAGCTCGAACGACACGCCGGCATTCGGCTGGCCGCTCATCAAGCGCGAGGTGAGCACCAGCCCGGCAATCGCGGCGGTGAAGCCGCTGATGCCGTACACCAGCAGCTTGAAACGCGCCGCTCGCACCCCGGACAAGCGCACCGCTTCTTCATTGCCGCCGATGGCGTAGATGTAGCGGCCGATGCGAGTGTGTTGCAGCAGCACATAGGCCGCCAGGTAGGTGATCAGCATGATCAGGATCGGCACCTGCAGGCCAAACACACTGGCGCGACCGAAGAACGCGAACCACTCTGGCAAGCCGGAAATCGGGTAGCCGTCGGTGTACATCAGCCCGAACCCGCGGGCGATACCCATGGTCGCCAGGGTGACGATGATCGGCGGCATATGCAGGTACGCCACGAACAGCCCGTTGCCGATGCCGAAGGCCACGCCCACCAGCAGCCCGGCGCCAATCGCCAGGCCCGGCGGCAACCCGGCGACCATCAGCCCGGCGGTCAAGGTGCCGGACAACGCCATCACCGGCCCCACCGACAAGTCGATGCCACCGGTGAGAATCACGCAGGTCATGCCCACCGCGATGATTGCGTTGATCGACACCTGGCGGGCGATGTTGGAGAGATTGCTGGCAGTGAGGAAGGTGTCACTGGCGAGGATCATCACCAGGGTCACCACCACCAGCCCGACAAAGGGATAAAACGCCGGCGAACGCAGCAGCCGCGCCAGGTTCAGGCGCAAGCGGCCGGTGCCGGCGGTGTTAATGGACGTATTCACTTGAGCCCCCTGTTGCATGGCGCATGACCTCTTGAGGATTGACGGCGGACGCTTCCAGTACCTTGACGATGGCGCCCTTGTGGAACACGGCGACGCGGTCGCACATGCCGATGACTTCGGGCAGCTCGGAGGAAATCATGATGATCGCGTAGCCCTGTTCGGTGAGGCTGCGCATCAGCGCGTAGATCTGCGCCTTGGCACCCACGTCGATGCCGCGTGTGGGTTCGTCGAACACCAGCACGTCGCAGTGGTGGTTGATCCAGCGGGCGATCACGACTTTTTGCTGGTTGCCGCCGCTGAGGTTCACCACAAGGCTTTCGCCACTGGGTGCCTTGATCGACAGCTGGCGCATCAGCGCTTCGACGCTGGCGCACTCGCGGACCTTGTCGATCAGGCCCGAGGCGTGCTGATACTTGGGCAAATTGTTCAGCGAGATATTTTCGCGAATGCTGAAGGCGGTGATCAGCCCTTCGCTCTTGCGGCTTTCGGGGAGCAGGCCGATGCCGCAGGCCAGGGCTTGGGCCGGGTCATCGAGGCTGACTTTTTCTCCGCGCAGCCACACGTCTTTGCTCACCGTGGGCAGCGCGCCCATCATGCCCAGGGCCAGCTCGGTGCGGCCCGAGCCCACCAGGCCGGCGAAGCCCAGGATCTCGCCTTTATGCAAATTGAAACGGTTGTGGGGACCGTTGCGCACCAGCTGGATATCCTTGACCTCCAGCAGCAACGGGCCGCGTGCGGTAGTGGGTTTAGGCGGAAAACTGCACTCCAGGCGGCGGCCGACCATCATCTCGACCAGGCGGTCGATGTCGCTGTCGGCCACCTCGGTGACGCCCGCATTGCCGCCGTCGCGAAGCACGCTGATGCGGTCGCAGACCTGGAAAATCTCTTCCAGGTGGTGCGAGATAAAAATCACCGCCACGCCCTGGCGCTTGAGTTCGCGCATGATGCCAAACAGCAACTCGGCCTCACTGGGGGTCAGCGTCGCGGTTGGCTCATCGAGCACCAGCAGGCGTGCGTCCAAAGCCAGTGCCTTGGCGATTTCGACAAACTGCTGCTCGGCCACGCTCAGGTGCTTGACCGCGCAGTGCAGATCGATGCTGACCCCGAGGCGCTCGAACAACGCATGCGCCGCCTCGGCCATTTCGCGCTTGCGCAACAGGCCGAAGCGGTTGCTCAGCTCATGGCCGAGGAAGATGTTTTCTACCGCCGTGAGGTAGGGAATCAGGCTGAATTCCTGGAACACAATGCCAATCCCGGCGGCAATCGCATCCCGATAGGTCGCAAATTTTCGGGCCTGCCCGTCGATAAAAATTTGCCCTTCGTCCTGATGCTCGACCCCGCCTAGAATCTTCATCAGGGTGGATTTGCCCGCGCCATTTTCCCCGAGCAAGGCGTGGATTTCGCCGCGCTCCACTTGCAGGTTGATGGCCTTGAGGGCCTGCACCCCAGGGTAACGCTTACAGATGTTTTCCAGCTTCAGAAGACTGCTCATACCGCCGACCTCGCACTCAGAAGGAAGACCTGGGCCCCACGAACTACGCGGGGCCTGGGGGGGTTACCAGCTGAAGTCCTTGGCCTTGGCCTGGTCGATCAGGGTGATGTCCACCGGCACGCTGGCCGGTACTTGGGCGCCCCACTTCTTGGCCAGGGCGATGCCCAGTGCTAGGCGGATCTGGTCGCGGGGGTATTGGGCCGAGGTGGCGATGAAATGGCTGCCGGGTTTCTGGATCGCCTTGATCGCTTCCGGCGCACCGTCGACGCTGACCAGCTTCACGTCCATACCGCTGGCTTCGATGGCCGACAGCGCGCCGAGAGAGCCATTGTCATTCACGCTGAAAATGCCCTTGAGGGTAGGCTGGGCCTGCAACATGTTTTCGGTGACGGTCAGCGCCTGATCGCGTTCCTGTTTGCCGTTCTGGATGCTGACAATCTTAATGTCCGGGTGCTTGGCCACCGCCTCTTTGCAGCCGCGTACACGTTCGAGGATCGGCACCACGGCGATGCCGTCAAGGATGGCGATATTGCCTTTGTCACCGATGGTTTTAGCCAGATACTCACAGGCCTGGAAACCAGCGTCGAAGTTCTTCGACCCCACGAACGAATCCAACGGGCCATCTGCCTGGGCATCCACCGCCACCACTACGACGCCGGCAGCATGGGCCGACTTGACAGCTGATTGCACACCGACGGAATCAGTGGGGTTGATCAGCAGGATGTCGATGCCCTTTTGCAGCATGTCTTCGACATCACTGACCTGCTTGGACACGTCGTGGCGGGCGTCGGTGATGATCAACTTGGCACCGATGGTCGCGCCGGCTTCTTCCAGGGCGTTTTTCATGGTGACGAAATAGGGGTTGTTGATTTCCTGGAACGAGGCGCCGATGCGGATGGGCTTGGCAGCGTCGGCAAACGCGGGGGTCGCACTGCCCAGGGTGATGCTGGCGACCAGTAAACACAGGGTTTTCGGGAGCATTTTCATGGCGTGGGTCTCTGTTTTGTTTTTATTTTTAGAGCAAATGTTATCGTTAACATTTTGCCAGAAGCTAACAAGTAATTCAGACCTGTGCAAGCCTCCACTGGTCGGTCTCGGGCAAAAACGTGGGAGCTGGCTTGCCCTCCGGTTGTAGGAGCGAGCTTGCTCGCGAAAAACTCACAGGCGCCGCGTTTATTCAGAAGCCCGCGTTATCGTTGACATTTTTCGCGAGCAAGCTCGCTCCTACAGGGGGGATGAGGTGGTCAGTAAAAACTCGCACATCCGCTTACGCCAACTAAGCTCAGCCTCAAATAAAAACACAGCGAGCAGCCGGCCATGCCCCACCCGACCGAGACTTTCCGCGACCGTTACCGCGCAAGCGTCAACCCGCGTTACAACCCCTGGCTGCACGCCGCATTCGTGCTTGGCTACGGCATCGCCTGCATCACGCTGGCCTGGTCCTCCACCGCCGATATCACCGCCCTGCAGTGGCTGACCGTGCCCCTGACCCTGCTGTTCTTCAACCTGTGCATCTACCTCGTGCACCGCCACCTGGGCCATCACAAACATGCATTCGCCCGGCTGTTCTACGCACGCCACACCGGCGATCACCACAGCTTCTTCACCCCCGGCCACATGACCTACGACAGCCCTCGGGACTGGCGCGTCATCCTGTTTCCAGCCTGGCTGATCATGCTGCACAGCCTGGCCATCACCCTTCCCGCCTGGTGGCTGCTCAGCGAACTGAGCACCAACGTTGCCGGGTTGTTTGCAGGCTGCGTGATCCTTGGCTACCTGCTCTACGAAGTGTTCCATGCCTGCGAACACCTGCCTGCCGAACACCCGGTGGCACGCCTGCCATGGATTCGCCAGATGCACCGCCTGCATGCCTTGCACCACCGTCGCGAGCTGATGCAGGGGCGTAATTTCAACATCGTGCTGCCATTGATGGACTATCTGTTTGGCACTTTGTATTGGGAGCCGGTCAGCCACGATAACCAGCGGTCGTCATAAGCATCCGGCGGAAAAATGCAGCAATGGCGTTACGCATTGACGCAAAAAGGGCATACAGCTGCTTTGCCTGTATGCCCTTTGCGCTAAGCCGCCACTGGCTTAGCTCTTGGTACTGCTGAGCAAGGTTTGTTTGCACAAATGGCCAAAGCTCACGAACTGGGTGTTCTCACCGCCGACACCAATGCCCGGGTACTCCAGTACCTCCATGCGCCAAACCCCATAGTTGAAGTCGGTACGCCAGGTATTGTTGTAACCTTGGGAGTAATCGACAAACTCAGTCTGGAAATCACCGAAGCAGGTACCCACGTTGATCGTGCCGCCGGCTTGGCCCGAGCTGTCGGTAGCCGCCGAGTAAGCCTTGTAGACGATATCTCCGGTGTCCGGGTTGATGTGCTGGTCGAGGTAGACAATCGGGTGCAACCCCACCAGGGGCGCACCGGTGCTGTCCGACAGGCCCATGGTCCAGGTCAGATCCCGGTAGGCTTGGGTGGTCATATAGCCGTAACCCACGTTGGAAGCGGAATACGGGATACGCAACACATTCGCCTCGCCTTTCATATCCGGGTTGTTAACATGTGGGTTGGAACCAAAGGACAGCGTGTATTTACCCGTCGCACTCCAAGGCTCATTCGGGTGCTGGTTGGGCCGCACGCGCACCTTCACCACACCGCCTACGCCTGGGCTTGGGATCGACGTCGAGATCACATTGGCGCCCACGGTGACCCACTGGCTGCCATCGAAACGCTCAAGGATCCATTTGCCACGGGTACTACCGCTAGCGGCATCGGCCACCAACGCAATACCCACACTCTGGCCACGCACAGCGGTGAAATCGAAGTAATCAACATCGTCGAGGCTGTCGGCATTACCGCTGAGGTAGTTCAGCGTGTCCGGCAGCTGGAAGGCCGTGTCCGGCGTGTCGTTGGGCTCGTAGGCGTCGATATTGGTGTCGACCGCCACACCGAACTGGAAGCTCGACCCGTCGACCGCCGCATTGGCCTCCATGAACCAGTAATAATCACCGGCCGGCACCACACCGCTTAGGCTTTCGTCGCCATTGCCCGGGTTATTGGAGGTGCCCATGGGAAGCGGGTTGCCCTGACCATCGTCCTGGAACAGTGACAATGACATGTCGGTACCCACCGTCTGATTGACCAGCAAGGCGTTGATCCTGGCCTTCTGCGGCAAATTGAAGTGATAGCACAGCAAAGCGCCGGCCTGCACGCCCTCAATTGTGTAGAGCGCGTTCACGTCCAGCGTGACTTCACAACCCTGGACCAAAGCCGCTTGCGCGGCAGACGCTTGCTTGCCAGTGGCCTTTTGCACTTTGCCTACCGCAGCGGGCGCAATGATGTCTTCCACCACCGAGTCCGCCTTGGACTTGGCAGCGAACACGGGCTTCTTCAGGTGAGCGCTCGATTGCAGTCGCTGTTTGAGCGTAGCGGGTGCCTTGTTGGCTTGGATTTTCGAAGCATCTTTCAAAGCTTGCTTGACGCTGACTTGAGGCGTTTGCGCCGCCAGATGAGGGTATTGCTCGGCCAGGGCAAAGGCCGAAACGAAGCAAGAGGCCGCCATGGCCGCGCCCATAATGAAGGCTTTTTTCGATTTCATTTTTTATCCATCCATAGTTAAAAAATTGAAGCTCAGGTAACCGGCGACATCCGGTCACCTGGGATGGACTGTAGGATAAGACTGTATGCATGTACAGCACTTTTTCTAAAAAATGTGAGCCTGGAATTCAGGCTCAAGAAGCGAGAGCACCTCTAAAGCCAGGTGCACCAATAGCCCCAACTGATCGCCCACATTATCGCGAGCCGATAGGGCCATACAGCCCAACGCTTGAGCGCTGGCGGAATGACGGCTAGCTCTGCCTCGGTCATGTAACCTTCTTTCACGGAGCGTTCTGGCGCGCGGAGGATATCAATCATTAGACACATGCGATGAAACCTGACGAACCGCTGGTTTCGTCCCCAGCGTTGCTGATATTTACGCACCTGCACGTTTTCAATGAAGTAACCTTCCAACGCCTCGAGTTTTGTTCGTTCGACAAAGAGCATTAATCCCAAAATGACGAACGCTCCAACCAACATCACCAGGGTGTAAGCGAGAAAAAACGACATTGTCATGCCCCAGGTGGGAAAATCGAATCACTCTTGATCTATAGCGCCCCGTAATGACCGCCTGCTGGTTCGCACACGTCTACCAATTGCCAATTCAAGAGGTGTTTTCGCGAGTGAGGCCTAGTTCTATGGAATTGGGATATCGCACCATCTGCGCCATACCTCCCACACAATCATTTCGATGATACAAACATCCGCGAGGCGATACGGCCACAAGGCCCAGCGCTTAAGCGTCAAGGGGACAGACGCCAGCTCGGCTTCGGTCACAAGGCCTGCCTTCAGAAAAGCTTTCGGCCCTGACAGGATGTCGATCATCAGGCTCATTCGATGATATCTATCGATCGGATCATATCCTTCCCTGAAACGCTTATGTCTAAGAACCTTCTCGTTCTCACTGAAGTAACTTTCCAGTTCATCCAGCTTTGCGTATTCAGCAAACACTATCAGTACGAAGACGACAAATACCCAAGCGAACATCACAATGCTATATACAAGAAAAAGGGACATCGTTATGTGCCCTCGGGTTGGAATATCAGATCGCCGTCGACTGCCAATATTCTTCCCCCCAAAAACCCACCAAACTCACCAAAAAAAGCGCCTCCCGCCGCCCCACCCACAGCCCCTCCGATAATTCCACAAGCC
>NZ_WJZD01000057.1:0-27342 GCF_021609665.1 Pseudomonas sp. PA-1-3F
AGATTTCTTCAACAACTTCAACCACTTGCGCTTGCGATCTCTCGTAAGCGGGAGGCGAATTCTACAGCGTTACACGCCGCTGTCAACACCTCTTTTTCAACTTCCTTTTGGCTTCGATGAACTGAAGCAACTTGCTGTCGAAAACTGCGTAACTCATTGTTTACCAAGGAGTTTTCCGTTTCGACTGCGCCGGAAGTGGGGCGAATTATAGGCTTCCAGAATCTGCCGTCAACCTTCTTTTTCACATTTCTGTCATATAAGTCAAAAAAGCCCCAATAATGCAAAGGCCGGCCCCAAGGGGCCGGCCTTTTACCTACCGAGCCTTACAGGCTAGGGAAGGCGAATTGCGACGCTTCATGGCTGGCCCGTTGCGGCCAACGCTGGGTGATTGCCTTGCGACGGGTATAGAAACGCACCCCGTCCGGCCCATAGGCATGCAAGTCGCCAAACAGCGAACGCTTCCAGCCACCAAAGCTGTGATACGCAACCGGCACCGGCAGCGGCACGTTCACCCCCACCATGCCGACTTCAATCTCATCACAGAACAGGCGCGCCGCTTCACCGTCACGGGTGAAGATACAAGTACCGTTGCCGTATTCATGATCGTTGATCAGCTGCATCGCCGCTTCCAGGCTATCCACCCGCACTACGCACAGCACCGGCCCAAAGATCTCTTCTTTATAGATACGCATCTCAGGGGTGACACGGTCAAACAAGCTGCCACCGAGGAAAAAACCTTGCTCATGCCCTGCAACACTCAAGCCACGGCCGTCAACGACCAGCTCAGCCCCCGCCGACACACCGTCCTCTATATAGCCACTGACTTTATCCCGCGCCTGCCCCGTCACCAACGGGCCCATATCCAGGCCGCACGAAGTACCCGCCCCAATCTTCAACGCCTTGACCTGCGGCACGAGCTTGGCGATCAACGCATCCGCGACCTGGTCGCCCACGCACACAGCCACCGAGATCGCCATGCAACGCTCACCGCAGGAACCATAAGCCGCGCCCATCAGGGCACTCACAGCGTTATCCAGGTCTGCATCCGGCATCAGCACCGCGTGATTCTTCGCCCCACCCAGCGCCTGCACGCGCTTGCCGCGTTTGGTCGCTTCGGAATAGATGTACTCGGCAATCGGCGTCGAACCTACAAAGCTCAAGGCTTTGACTTCCGGAGCTTCGATCAATGCGTCCACCGCGCCCTTGTCGCCATGCACCACGCTGAGCACGCCTTTGGGCAGCCCGGCTTCCTGCAACAGCTGCGCGATCAACAGCGTCGAACTCGGGTCGCGCTCTGAAGGTTTAAGGATGAAACAGTTACCGCAGACAATCGCCAGCGGGTACATCCACAACGGCACCATCGCCGGGAAGTTGAACGGGGTGATACCCGCCACCACGCCCAACGGCTGGAAGTCCGACCACGCATCAATGTTCGGCCCTACGTTGCGGCTGTATTCACCCTTGAGAATCTCCGGCGCCGAGCACGCGTACTCCACGTTCTCAATCCCACGCTTGAGTTCACCCGCGGCGTCTTCCAGGGTCTTGCCATGTTCTTCGCTGATCAACTGCGAGATCCGTGCTTCGTTCTGCTCCAGCAGTTGCTTGAAACGAAACATCACTTGGGCACGCTTGGCCGGCGGCGTATTGCGCCAAGCCGGAAACGCCGCCTTGGCTGAGTCAATCGCCTGTTGAATGGTTTCACGACTGGCCAAAGGCACCTGGTGAATCACCTGTCCGGTAGACGGGTTATAGACGTCGGCACTACGACCGCTGTCGTTGACCAGTTCACCGTTGATCAAATGCTGGATAAGGCTCATGCAGGGCTCCTGAAAAATTGTTCTATATAGAAGGAGAAATCAGTCGATCTTGTTCAGCACTTCGCCGACCGCGTCAAACAGACGGTCCAGGTCCTGCGGCTTGCTGTTGAAGGTTGGCCCGAACTGCAGGGTGTCGCCGCCAAAACGCACATAGAAACCGGCCTTCCACAACGCCATGCCGGCCTCGAATGGACGCACGATGGCATCTCCATCACGTGGGGAAATCTGAATCGCACCGGCCAGGCCGTAGTTGCGAATGTCGATCACATTCTTGCTGCCCTTCAAACCGTGCAGCGCATTCTCAAAGTGCGGCGCGACTTCGGCTACGCTCTGCACCAGGTTTTCTTTCTGCAACAGGTCCAATGCCGCCAAGCCCGCCGCGCAAGCTACCGGGTGCGCCGAGTAGGTGTAGCCGTGGGGGAATTCCACTGCGTATTCCGGCGTCGCCTGGTTCATGAAGGTCTGGTAGATCTCGCTGCTGGCAATCACCGCGCCCATCGGAATCGCGCCGTTGGTGACTTGCTTGGCAATGCACATCAGGTCCGGGGTCACGCCGAAGCTGTCGGCACCGAACATCGAGCCGGTGCGGCCAAAGCCCGTGATCACTTCGTCGAACACCAACAGGATATTGTGCTGGTCGCAAATTTCGCGCAGACGCTTGAGATACCCCTGCGGTGGCACCAATACCCCAGCGGAACCGGCCATAGGCTCGACAAATACGGCCGCAATGTTCGACGCGTCATGCAGCTCGATCAACTTGAGCAACTCATCGGCCAGCGCGATGCCGCCCAGCTCCGGCATACCCCGGGAGAAAGCGTTGCTGGCCAGCAAGGTGTGAGGCAGATGGTCAACATCCATCATCGCCTGGCCAAACAGCTTACGGTTACCGTTCACACCGCCCAGGCTGGTACCGGCAATGTTAACGCCGTGGTAACCACGGGCGCGACCAATCATCTTGGTCTTCGTGGCCTGGCCTTTCAGGCGCCAGTAGGCCCGCACCATCTTCACCGCCGTATCGGCACATTCAGAGCCCGAATCGGTGAAGAACACATGATTCAGGTTGCCTGGGGTCAGGTCGGTGATTTTTTCCGCCAACTGGAAGGACAACGGATGACCGTACTGGAAGCCTGGAGAGTAGTCCAAGGTGCCCAATTGCTTGGCGACCGCTTCCTGGATTTCCTTGCGCGTATGCCCGGCGCCACAGGTCCAAAGGCCCGACAACGAATCATAGACCTTGCGCCCCTTGTCATCGGTCAACCAGCTACCTTCGGCGGCCACGATCAGGCGTGGATCGCGCTGGAAGTTGCGGTTGGCGGTGTAAGGCATCCAGTGCGCATCCAGCTTCAATTGGCTGGCCAGGGACGATGGGGCGTTTTCGGGCATGTTCATCAGCAAAACCTCGCAGGGCAAAAGGCAGCGTCGGGATTGAAAAAGCGTTGTTGCAGCTAAATTGCCACGGGGATAAAGTCGGTGAAATCCAACTCTTCTAACCTTCAGTCAGGACTTCACTAAACTATGAGCAGCCGTCGTCCCGACCCTTTGGCCCAAGTCAGTGACTTCGATATTCGCCTGCTGCGCATCTTTCGCAGCGTAGTGGAGTGCGGCGGCTTCTCGGCAGCGGAAACCGTTCTCGGCATCGGGCGCTCGGCCATCAGCCAGCAGATGAGCGACCTTGAGCAACGACTCGGGCTACGGCTCTGCCAACGCGGCCGCGCCGGTTTTTCCCTGACGGAAGAAGGCCGCGAGGTCTATCAATCTGCCCTGCAACTGCTGAGTGCCCTGGAAAGTTTTCGCACCGAGGTCAACGGCCTGCACCAACATTTGCGCGGCGAGTTGATCATTGGCCTCACCGATAACCTTGTCACTCTGCCCCATATGCGCATCACCCACGCATTGGCGCAGTTGAAAGAACGCGGCCCGGACGTGCAGATCCAGATCCGCATGATCGCCCCCAATGAAGTGGAGCAAGGCGTACTCGACGGTCGCCTGCACGTCGGTGTGGTGCCCCAGGCCAGCGCACTGTCGGGCCTGGAATACCAGCCGTTGTACAGCGAACGTTCCTTGCTCTATTGCGCGGTCGGCCACCCGCTGTTTTACGCCGACAACAAGCAACTCGACGACGAGCGCGTCGACAGCCAGGACGCCATCGCCCCCACCTTCCGCTTACCTGCGGAAATCCAGGCCCATTACCAGGCGCTCAACTGCACCGCCAGTGCGTCAGACCGTGAAGGCATGGCGTTCCTGATTCTCACCGGGCGTTATATCGGCTACCTGCCCGATCACTACGCCAGCCTGTGGGTACAACAAGGCCGACTGCGTGCGCTGAAACCGGCTACACGTTTTTACGATTTGAGCCTGGCATCGGTCACGCGCAAGGGCCGTCGCCCTCATTTGGTGCTGGAAAGTTTCCTGGAAAGCCTGGCCGCCACCCGCTGATTCGGGCCTCTCACAAAAAGCTGAGCACTTGGACAGCTTTTTGCAAGGACTCAAGGACCTTGAACCGTCCGCCTTGAGTTGACCCGCCATGCCCCCAGAATCCTCCAGCCCCAGCGACCTCATCTACGGCCTCAACGACCGGCCGAAACCACTGCCGGCTCTCCTCGCGGCGCTGCAACATGTATTGGCGGCGTTCGTCGGCATTATCACGCCGCCTCTGATTATTGGCTCCACCCTCGGCCTCACCGCCCACTTGCCCTACCTGATCAGTATGGCGTTGATGGTTTCCGGCGTAGGCACCTTCATCCAGGCACGCAGGCCGTTTGGTATCGGTGCCGGCATGATCTGCCTGCAAGGCACCAGCTTTGCGTTTCTCGGCGCGGTGTTGTCTGCAGGCTTTCTGGTGAAACAACGCGGCGGTAGCCCGGAAGACATTCTGGCGATGATTTTCGGCGTGTGCTTCTTCGGCGCGGCGGTACAGATTGTATTGAGCCGCTTTATCGGCCAGCTGCGCCGCGTGATCACACCGCTGGTGACCGGCATTGTGATTACGCTGATCGGCATCAGCCTGATCAAAGTGGGCATCACCGACCTCGGCGGCGGTTTCAATGCACCGGACTTCGGCGCCCCCGCCAACTTGGCGCTGGGCCTGTTCGTTGTACTGACGATCATCCTGCTCAACCGCTCGAACACGCCCTGGGTGCGCCTGTCGGCCATCATCATCGGCCTGGCCCTGGGCAGCCTCGCGGCGTGGTTCAGCGGTAAACTTGTTCCCCAGGCTTTGCCTGACCTGCCATTGGTCAGCCTGCCTACACCATTCCGCTTTGGTTTCAGCTTCGACTGGAGCGCCTTCCTGCCGATTGCGCTGATTTATCTGATCAGCAGCATCGAAACCGTCGGCGACCTCACCGCCAATTGCATGATTGCCCGCCAGCCTATCAGCGGCCCTTCTTATATAAGCCGGCTCAAGGGCGGCGTCCTCGGCGATGGGGTGAGCTGCATGATCGCCGCCACTTTCAGCGCTTTCCCCAACACCACGTTTGCGCAGAACAATGGTGTGATCCAGCTCACCGGCGTGGCCAGCCGTTACGTCGGTTTATACATCGGCGTGTTGCTGTTCTGTCTGGGCCTGTTTCCGCTGATTGGCGCCGTGCTGCAGCAAATCCCCAAGCCGGTGCTGGGCGGCGCGACCCTGGTGATGTTCGGCAGTGTGGCCGCGGCCGGCGTGCGCATTCTCGCCCAGGCACCGCTGGATCGACGCAGCATGCTGATTATCGCCACCTCGTTCGGTGTTGGCCTGGGTATCGCCGCGCAACCTAACCTGCTGCACCTGATGCCGACACTGGTGCAGAACCTGTTCGACTCCGCCATCACCAGCGGCGGTATCACCGCCATCCTCCTGTGCCTGTTACTGCCGGAGGCCAAGGCAAGTACCACCGCCGCAAACCACACCCCGGAACGCGACAGCCTGGAACCGCTTTGACGGTTTTATTGCATCAGGACTTGTCTGAGGCTTGAGGGTGGGTTATCTGTGCACACGTCGTCTCTATCGATCAGCACGGAAACCTCCATGAGCCTCGAAGTTCCTGCCCACAGCAACCACGGCGGTAAACCCGCCAGCCGCATTCGGCAAAAGAATGAACAAGCGATTCTCCAGGCTGCTGAAGATGAATTCGCGCGCCATGGCTACAAAGGCACCAGCATGAACACCATCGCTGCCAGCGCCGGGCTGCCCAAGGCCAACTTGCACTATTACTTCACCAACAAGCTGGGCCTGTACATCGCAGTGCTGAGCAACATCCTCGAACTCTGGGACAGCACCTTCAACGCGCTGACCGCCGAGGATGACCCAGCCGTGGCGCTCGCTCGTTACATCCGCACCAAGATGGAATTCTCGCGCCGCCAACCCCAAGCCTCGCGGATCTTCGCCATGGAGATCATCAGCGGTGGCGAATGCCTCACGGAATATTTCGGCCAGGACTATCGGGCCTGGTTCAGTGGCCGTGCCGCAGTGTTCCAGGCGTGGATCGACGCCGGCAAAATGGACCCCGTCGACCCCGTGCATCTGATCTTCCTGCTGTGGGGCAGCACCCAGCACTACGCTGACTTCGCCACCCAGATCTGCCGCGTCACCGGTCGCACCAAGCTGACCAAGCAGGACATGGAAGATGCCGGCACCAATCTGATCCATATCATTCTCAAAGGCTGCGGCATCAAGCCAGCCCTATAAACGAAGCGATTTATGTCTTTTACGCTCACCGGTTTTTGCGAGTTTCGTGAAGAAATACGCAAAAGCCGCTTTATCACCTTGGCGGCGCCGATTACCAGCCCGCAGGACGCCCAAGCGTTTTTCGAGCGACACAGCGACCTGAACGCCACGCACAACTGCTGGGCCTGGAAGCTGGGCGATCAATACCGCAGCAGCGATGACGGCGAACCCGGTGGCACCGCCGGGCGCCCGATCCTCGCGGCCATCGAGGCCCAGGGCTTTGATCAGGTGGCCGTATTGGTGATCCGCTGGTACGGCGGCATTCAACTGGGCACGGGTGGCTTGGCCCGTGCCTATGGCGGCGGGGCCAATAAATGCCTGCAAAATGCCGAGCGCATCGAGCTGATCAGCCGCGTACCTCTGAGCTGCGCCTGTGGCTTCTCCGAGCTGAACCTGGTGAAGCTGCGTGTCGCTGAACTCGGCGGGCTTGTGGTGGAAGAAACCTTCACCGCCAACGGCGTAGAGCTGCAACTCGCCCTGGGGGAGGCGCACATCGACACCCTGCAAACCCAGCTCGCCGACCTGAGCCGTGGGCGCATCCTGCTCGAACGCTGAAACTGCTACTGTTATGCGCTGAACTCCCTGAACCGCGATTTCAAAGGAAGCCTTTCATGTCTACGCCAAAAACCGCACTGATCATCGGCGCCTCGCGCGGGCTGGGCCTTGGCCTGGTCAAGCAACTGCTCCAGGACGGCTGGGGCGTGACCGCTACCGTGCGCGATCCGAACAAGGCAGATGCCCTGAAAGCCGCGGGGCCGGTGCAGATCGAGAAGTTGGATATGGACGACCAGCAAGCCGTGATCGCCCTGGCCCAACGCCTGAAAGACCGCACCTTCGACCTGCTGTTCGTCAACGCCGGCGTCAAGGGCCCGGCCAACCAGGAGCCCGGCCACGCGACCCTGGCGGAAGTCGGCCAGTTGTTCTTCACCAACGCCGTGGCGCCAATCAACCTGGCCCAGCGCTTTGTCGGGCAGATCCGCAAAGACACCGGCGTGCTGGCCTTCATGAGTTCGGTACTGGGCAGCGTGACCATTCCCGACGGCTCGGACCTGGCGCTGTACAAGGCCAGCAAGGCCGCCCTCAATTCGATGACCAATAGCTTTATCACGCAACTGGGCGAGCCCAAGCCGACGGTGCTGTCGTTGCATCCAGGTTGGGTGAAGACCGACATGGGCGGCGAAAATGCCCACATCGACGTCGAGACCAGCGTGCGCGGCCTGGTGGACCAGGTAAATGCCTACACCGGCAAAGGCGGCCATCACTTCGTCGACTACAAGGGCGACACCATCACCTGGTAACCCCCCCAACTGTAGGAGCGAGCTTGCTCGCGAAGAACGCCCAAGCACTGCGTTAAACCAGACTGCCCGCGTCATCATTGACGATTTTCGCGAGCAAGCTCGCTCCCACAGAGGTAAACTGCCCACCTCGCCCTCCCCGGCGACCCTGGATCAGCAGACAGGGCAACACTGAGCTGGCAAACCTGAACCCATCATTCAGAGGAGCCGGCCAATGCCTGCGACCCGTATCTGGTTAAAAAACCCCCTCGCGATATTCACTGCCAATGGCCTCGATGCCCGTGGCGGCCTGGTGCTGCAAGACGGTGTCATCACCGAAGTGCTGGCCCAAGGGCAGGCACCTGCACAACCCTGCGCGCAGGTGTTCGATGCCCACGAGCATGTGGTGCTGCCTGGGCTGATCAATACCCACCACCACTTCTATCAAACCCTGACCCGCGCCTGGGGCCCGGTGGTCAACCAGCCGCTGTTTCCCTGGCTGAAAACCCTGTACCCGGTATGGGCGCGGCTCACCCCGGAAAAGCTCGCCCTGGCCAGCAAAGTCGCCCTGGCCGAATTGCTGCTCTCGGGCTGCACCACGGCGGCCGATCACCACTACCTGTTCCCCGATGGTTTGGAAAACGCCATTGATGTGCAGGTAGGCAGCGTGCGTGAACTGGGGATGCGCGCCATGCTCACCCGCGGTTCCATGAGCCTGGGCGAAGCCGATGGCGGTCTGCCACCGCAGCAAACCGTGCAGCAAGGCCAGGTGATTCTCGAAGACAGCCAGCGCCTGATCCGCGAATATCACCAGCGCGGTGACGGTGCGCAGATCCAGATCGCCCTGGCGCCGTGCTCGCCGTTTTCCGTCACCCCCGAAATCATGCAAGCCAGCGCCGAGCTGGCCAACCAGCTGGACGTGCGCCTGCACACCCATTTGGCGGAAACCCTCGATGAGGAAGATTTCTGCCTGCAACGCTTCGGGCTGCGTACCGTGGATTACCTCGACAGCGTCGGCTGGCTCGGCCCACGCACCTGGCTGGCTCACGGCATTCACTTCAACCCGGACGAAATCGAGCGCCTGGGCGCAGCCGGCACCGGCATCTGCCATTGCCCAAGCTCGAATATGCGCCTGGCCTCCGGCATCTGCCCCACTCTGGACCTGCTCGCCGCCGGCGCCCCGATCGGCTTGGGCGTGGACGGCTCGGCCTCCAACGACGCTTCGAACATGATCCTTGAAGCCCGCCAGGCCCTGTACATCCAGCGCCTGCGCTACGGCGCGGAAAAGATCACCCCCGAAGGCGTATTGGGCTGGGCCACCAAGGGCTCGGCGCAGTTGCTGGGGCGCACAGACATTGGCGAGTTGGCCGTCGGCAAGCAGGCGGACCTGGCACTGTTCAAGCTCGATGAGCTGCGCTTCTCCGGCAGCCATGACCCCATTTCCGCACTGCTGCTGTGCGGCGCGGACCGGGCAGACCGAGTGATGATCGCGGGTCAATGGCGGGTGATTGATGGTCAAGTCGAAGGCCTGGACCTCAAGGGCTTGATCGCCGATCACAGCCAGGCCGCGCGCCATTTGATCGCGGGCACCTAAGCCAGGCGCCAATCAAAATGTGAGAGCGGGCTTGCTCGCGAAAGCGGTGTGTCAGTCAGTACATCTGTGACTGAACCACCGCATTCGCGAGCAAGCCCGCTGCCACATTGGGTCTGCGGCGCCTTTCAAATCGGGTTACAGCCCCAACAGCGACAGCATGATAAAGGTCGCAAACAACACAAAATGCGTCATCCCTTCTATCGCATTGGTTTCACCATCGTTGAGGTTGATCGCGCTGACGATCAGCGTGATAAACACCATAACCGTTTGCACCGGCGTCATCGCCATCTGGAACGGCTGCCCGGTGTAGAGCGCCATGGCTTCCATCACCGGCACCGTCAGGATCACCGTGGACAACGAAGCCCCCAACGCGATGTTGACCACCGATTGCATGCGGTTGGCCAACGCGGCGCGCAATGCCGTGAGGATTTCCGGAGCGGCCGAGATAGCCGCCACCACAATCGCGGTAATCACTGGTGGTGCGCCTGTGCCTTCCAGGCCCAGGTCGAGGGTCTTGGACATCACCTCGGCCAGCGCGCCAATCACGATCACCCCAAACACCAGGGTCGCAATGGAAAACGTCAGGCTGACAGACGGCGCGTGCTCGTCTTCCGGCTGTTTCTTACGGCGTTTCTCCGGGTAGCTGTAGCTGAAGAAATAACTGTGCGGCCCCACCTGCATGCGCAGGAACAAGGTGTAAAGCACCACCATCGCGCCAATGGTGAAAGCCGAGTAAATTTTCCAGTCCGCTTCGGGGATAAATTCCGGTACCACCATCGACACCCCCATGGCGGTAAGAATCATCACACTGTAGGTGCGCGCCGAGTCATCGTTGTAGGACTGTTCGCCATGCTTGATGCCGCCCATCAGCGCGGCCAGGCCGAGGATACCGTTGATATCGAGCATCACCGCTGAGTAGATGGTGTCGCGCACCAGGGTGGGCGATGGCTCGTTACTCATCATGATCGCCAGGATCACCACTTCCACCAATACCGCGGCGAGGGTCAGGATCATGGTGCCGTAGGGGTCGCCGACTTTTTCCGCCAACTGTTCGGCGTGATGGGCCACGCGCATCGACGCCATCACGATAAACGCGATCAGCGCAAAGCCGGCCAGCAACGCAACCAGTTGGCCGCTGTGGAGCATCCAGTGCTCCAGCGGGTAGGCGGCGATGGCGGCAATCAGCGCCAGCAGCATGAATTTTTCTTGCTTGAGGGATGTGAGCATTCCGGGCCTTTTCGTACAGCGAATCAGTCATTGATGGGGTACAGACTGCGCCGAGCCGCTAACGTTTCGTTACACCTTAGTTCAGGCCGCCCTTGCGTGAGTGACAGAAATACTCTCCTGCTGGTCAGGTTTTGCCGATTATTTCAGCCATGGCCTGTAGAATGCCGCCATTGCACCTGATGAGATTTTAAAAATGTACGATTGGCTCAACGCCCTGCCCAAGGCTGAATTGCACCTGCACCTGGAAGGCTCGCTGGAGCCTGAGTTGCTGTTCGCCCTGGCCGAGCGCAACAAGATTGCGCTGCCATGGAACGACGTCGAAACCCTGCGCAAAGCCTACGCCTTCAACAACCTGCAAGAGTTTCTCGACCTGTATTACAAGGGCGCCGATGTGCTGCGCACGTCCCAGGACTTCTACGACCTGACCTGGGCTTACCTGCTGCGCTGCAAAGCCCAGAACGTGATCCACACCGAACCCTTCTTCGACCCGCAAACCCACACCGACCGTGGCGTGCCGTTCGAAGTGGTGCTCAACGGCATCGCCGCTGCGCTTAAAGACGGCGAGCAGCAACTGGGCATCACCAGCGGTTTGATCCTCAGCTTCCTGCGCCACCTGAGCGAAGACGAAGCGCAGAAAACCCTCGACCAGGCGCTGCCGTTCCGTGACGCGTTCGTGGCCGTGGGCCTGGACAGCTCGGAAATGGGCCACCCACCGAGCAAGTTCCAGCGCGTGTTCGACCGTGCCCGTCACGAAGGCTTCCTGACCGTGGCCCACGCCGGTGAAGAAGGCCCGCCCGAGTACATCTGGGAAGCCATCGACCTGCTGAAAATCCAGCGCATCGACCACGGCGTGCGAGCCATTGAAGATGAACGCCTGATGCAGCGCATCATCGACGAACAGATCCCGCTGACGGTATGCCCGCTGTCCAACACCAAGCTCTGCGTGTTCGACGACATGGCCCAGCACAACATCCTCGACATGCTCGAGCGTGGTGTAAAAGTCACCGTGAACTCGGACGACCCTGCCTATTTCGGCGGTTATGTCACCGAGAACTTCCACGCGCTGCACACCTCCCTGGGCATGACCCAGGACCAGGCCAAACGCCTGGCGCAGAACAGCCTGGATGCGCGGCTCGTGAAACCGTAACTGAATAGACTTGGACTCAACCTGTGGGAGCTGGCTTGCCTGCGATAGCGGTGTATCAGCCAGCCTCTTATTGCCTGACCTACCGCTATCGCGGGCAAGCCCGGCTCCCACATGGCCCCATCAGCTTCAAGCCTGGGTGAGTTCTTCCAGGGTCTTGCCCTTGGTCTCCATCCCGAACAGCCACACCACCAGCGCCGCCACCGCAAAGCACAGCGCGCCCAAGGCAAATACCCCGCCCTGCCCGGTTATCGGGAACACCAACCCGGTCACCAACGGCCCCAGCAACGAACCAACCCGCCCAATCGCCGACGCAAACCCCGAGCCGGTTGCACGTGCCGAGGTGGGATACAACTCCGGCGTGTAGGTGTACAGCACCGCCCACATGCCAAACAGGAAGAACTGCATCAACAACCCCGAGGTGATCAGCAGGCCCACGTTGCCGCCAAACACTGCGCTCTGCCCATACAGAAACGCCATCACCCCGCCGCCCAGCAGGGTCACCACGCACACAGGCTTGCGTCCCCAGCGCTCCACCAACCACGCGGCCATCAAAAAGCCTGGGATTCCGCCCAGGGAAATGATCACCGTGTAATACACCGACTGAGTCACGGCAAAACCCGATTGCTGCAACAACGCGCTCAACCACGACGTCAGCCCGTAGAACCCAAGCAGGGCGAAGAACCACACACTCCAGATCATCATCGTGCGTTGGCGGTACTGCGCCGACCACAGCTGCTGGAACGCGGAGAAAAACGTCCCCGGCGCACTCTCGATCCGTGGCAGGGCAATTGGCTCCGGCAAGTCGGCGCGGCCCAGGGAATCGCGCACCTTCTGCTCGATGCCAAGCAAGACCTTGTCCGCCGCCTCATGGCGCCCAGCCTGTTCCAGCCAACGCGGCGACTCCGGGATAAAGAAGCGGATGGCCAGCACGAACACCGCCGGTACCGCCAGCACCAGGAAGATGTCGCGCCAGCCAATCACCGGCAACAAGAAGTAAGACAGTACGCCCGCAGCCACAAAGCCCAACGGCCAGAAACCATCCATCAAGGCGATATAGCGCCCGCGTCTTTTGGCGGGGATCAGCTCCGACAGCATCGACTGGGCAATGGGAAACTCCATGCCCATGCCAATGCCCAGCAGGATCCGAAACAACGTCAGCGTCTCCACCGTCTGGGCCGTGGAACACAAGTAGCTCGCCACCCCCCAGAGGACGATGCTCCACTGAAACACCGGTTTGCGACCGAAGCGATCAGCAAGCATCCCGGACAGCGAAGCGCCCACCACCATGCCGAAAAAACTCGAACTGGCCAGCAACCCGGCCTGGGCCGTGCTCAGGCCAAACTCGGTTTTGATCGAGCCCAACAGGAAGGTCATCATCGCCAGGTCCATGGAGTCAAAGAAAAACGCCAGGGCGATGATGATGAAAATGATTCGGTGGTAACCGCTGATGGGCAACCGTTCCAGGCGTTCCGCCGCGCTATAACCCTGCCTACCCATGCCACACCCCTCGTATGAAAAATCCCCCTTGCGAGTGTGCGGCATCGTTTGCGCCGGCTATTGCTGGATGCGACCTGACGACAGCTGAGAACGACGCCAGCGCCTGTAGGAGCGAGCTCGCTCGCGAAGATCGTCAACGATAACGCGGGGTTTCTGGATAAAACGCGGCGCACTCGAGTTTTTCGCGAGCAAGCTCGCTCCTACAGTTTGGCGATGCGGGCTATGTGCTCAAGTCCCACATCAGTAACAGACAAGGCCCGTGACTCGTTGATCACGCTGATCCAGTTCGCCTGCAGAAACAGTTGCATCAAGCCCGCCCCCAACGCACCGCCCAGGTGGGGTTGCTGCTGGCTCCAGTCGAAACAGTCGCAGGCCAGCGGCGATGCCAATGCCTGGGTAAAAATGCCCAACTGCGCCAACGCCTGCACGCCATTGGGCGTCACCTCTGTACGCGGCTCATGGCGCTCGATCCACCCGGCCTCAAGCATCCGTTGATACAACTGCGCTGCCAGCTCGCCGCCGAGGTGTCCATGGCACCAGCGGGCACGGCGCAGCAATGGCGGTGCGCGCAGCGCCGTTGGCAAAACATCAGGTGTGCTGCGGGCCGCGCTGGCCATAGTGGTGCTGGCCAGCGCATCAATGGCGGCACTGACATCGGCCGCCGCTACACGAAACAGGCGCTGGCCCCGCCGCGCCTCGATCCGCAACAGGCCGCTGCCGGACAGCCGCGCCAAATGTGCATTGGCTGACGCCGGCGACAGCCCGGCCAGCGTCGCCAGTTCTTCGGAAGTCTTCGCCGAACCGTCCATCAAGGCCCAGAGCATGGCCGTGCGTTTAGGCTCGGCGAGCAAGCTGGCGATCTGACTGATGCAAGGTGCTGCTCCCATGTATTCACTCCCTGTTAAACCATTTTTCTGCTGCGGTTGACGCCCAAGTATAGGTGCGCAGGCAGGAGGTTCCCCGGTGTCTGACGGTGCAAATCAGGACAAGATATGAGTGAAACTTCCGAGCGTGGCGCAGGCTATTGACGAGAAGCCATTCGTCCCGGTCGCTGGGCCGTCAATGTCGCACAACGGGACACGAGCATGTCCCGCAGCAGATTGATGGGTTTACTCAATTGCGCACGGTGGGCGCACAGCAGGTTGAGCGGGGTGCGCTCGCCCTGCAGTTCCGGCAGGATCAGACGCAAGCGCCCGGCCAGCACATCGGTGCTCACATCCAGCCAGGACTTGTAGGCGATGCCCATGCCCGCCACCGCCCAGCGGCGCACCACATCGGCGTCATCGCTGAAGCGATCGCCGCTGACCGTCAGGCCCACATGGCGCTTGCCATCGTAAAAACCCCAGTGGTCGTGGACGCGGCTGCCGAGCATGTACAGCAGGCAATTGTGCTGGGCCAATTGCTCCAGATGGCGCGGCTCGCCATGCCGGGCGAGGTAACTGGGGGCGGCGCAGAGTACGCGGACATTGTCCGGGGCAATGGGCCGCGCAATCAGGCTGGAGTCTTCGGGTTCGCCGTAACGCAGGGCAATGTCCACGGGCTGGCGGAACAGGTCGGCGATGCGATCACCGAGCAACAGGCGCACGTTCAGTTGCGGATGCTCCTGCTGGAACGCATCCAGCCACGGCAACAGCTGGTTGCGACCGAAATCCGAGGGCGCCGACAATTGCAGCACACCACTGACATGATCCTGGCCACTGGCCAATAGGCGCCGCCCTTCATCCAGCGCGCTCAGTGACGCCCGCGCGTACGCAAGGAAGCCCTCGCCTTCGGCTGTCAGGCGCAGGCTGCGGGTGGAGCGCGCCAGCAAGCGCGTACCCAGTTGCTGTTCGATACGCTTGAGCGCGGCACTGGCCACCGCCGGGGACAGGTCCATGACCCGCGCTGCGGCCGACAGGCTGCCCAAGTCCGCCGCTCGCACAAACAACTGCAAATCATCAAAACGCAGCATGCATTTCCGCTCATTATCAATATTTGGTTGAAACAGCCTGCTGTTTTAGCCGCTTTTATCGGCGTGGGAAATAGCCAATCATCTGTCCATCCCGTTAGCCCGTGCCCGGAGTCGACTATGCCCACTGCTTTTAATGTCATCGCCACGCTGACCGCCAAACCCGGCCAGCACGCCACCCTGGAAACCCTGCTGCGCGGCCTGCTGGAACCGACCCGCCTGGAAGCCGGTTGCGAGCAGTACGACCTGCACCAGGACCTGCAACACCCCGAGACCTTCTACATGCTCGAGCGCTGGAGCGACGACGCTGCACTGGCCGACCACGACCAGAGCGCGCATATCCAGAGCTTTCGCGCCAAGGCCGCCGATGTGATCGAACACTTCGAACTCAAGCGCCTGAAATTTCTCGCCTGATCCCGCCTTTTTTGTAGGAACGAGCGTGCTCGCGAAAACCCCAACGACGAGGCGCGAAACCAGAAACACCGCGTCATCGTTAACGATCTTCGCGAGCAAGCTCGCTCCTACCTTGACCGTATTCACTTGGAGTCATCATGAAAGCCATCGCCTACTACGCCTCACTGCCGATCACCGATCCAGAATCCCTGCAAGACATCGAACTACCAGCCCCCGTGGCCGGCCCCCGTGACCTGTTGGTGGAAGTCAAAGCCATCTCGGTCAACCCGGTGGACACCAAGGTGCGCCAGAACGTCGCCCCGGAAAATGGCGCCGCCAAGGTGCTGGGTTGGGACGTGGCGGGTGTGGTCAAGGCGGTCGGCAGTGACGTGACGTTGTTCAAGGCCGGCGACAAGGTGTACTACGCCGGTTCCCTGGTACGCCCAGGCGGCAACAGCGAATTGCACACAGTTGATGAGCGCATCGTCGGCCATATGCCCCAAAGCCTGGGGTTTGCCGAAGCGGCCGCATTGCCGTTGACCGCTATCACTGCGTGGGAGCTGTTGTTCGAACGTTTGCAGGTGACTGAAGGCAAAGACGATCAAGGCCAGAGCCTGCTGATCGTCGGCGCTGCCGGTGGTGTGGGGTCGATCCTGACTCAGTTGGCCAACCAGCTCACCGCGTTGAAGGTCATCGGCACCGCCTCGCGCCCCGAGACTCACGCATGGGCCAAGGCCTTGGGAGCACACGTGGTGATCGACCACAGCCAGCCGCTGAGCGAAGTGTTGAAACAGGCCGGGCACGGGCAAGTGACCCACGTCGCCAGCCTGACCCAGACCGAGCAACACCTGGACCAACTGGTCGAAGCACTGCAACCCCAAGGCAAGCTGGCGTTGATCGACGATCCCAAGGCCCTGGATGTGAGCAAGCTCAAGCGCAAGAGCCTGTCGCTGCACTGGGAGTTCATGTACACCCGTTCGATGTTCGAAACGCCAGACATGATCGAGCAGCACAACCTGCTCAACCGCGTGGCCGAACTGATCGACGCCGGCACCCTGAAAACCACGGTAGGCGAGCACTTCGGTGTGATCAATGCAGCAAACCTGCGCCGCGCCCACGCCCTGCTGGAAAGCGGCAAGGCCAAGGGCAAGATTGTGCTGGAAGGGTTCTGACAAAACGGCTGTCAGTGTCGTCTGTTATCCACGTAGGTAACGGACGACACCATTAGTCCGAGAGTTGATCCTTGTCATATTTATGCGCCCGTTCAGGTTTATATTGGCCGCCTTTGCCACGATTCTTTTACGTGAGGAAGTCAGCAATGAAAATCCTGATAAAAGCGTTAGCAAAATCCCCAGGCAGCCAATGGCAAGTTCGTCTCGACGGCGAGGCCATCACCTTTCGCAGTGAAGCCGAGGCCCGCGCCTTCGCCGACACGCTGCAGGCCCGGATCCAGGCGCCCCATCGCTTCCCTCTCAACCAGCAACGTTCCGCTGGCTAAACCGAACTTCAGACCTTCGCCTGTACGGCCCTTGCCCGTTGCAGGCGCTGGGTCGCCATGGCAATGGTCACCGCCAGCACCCCGCAGAGGCTGATGACCATGGCCATCGGCATCGCCGTGCCGTCGTGCAACACACCAACCAACGACGCCGCCCCTGCAGCCACACCGAACTGAATGCAACCGAGCAACGCCGATGCGCTGCCGGCCCGAGCCCCCTGCCCGCTCATGGCACAGGCCGAGGTATTCGGCAAAATACAGCCCAGACTGGCGATACAGATAAACAGCGGCACCAACAACGGCCATAGCGCTTCAGTGCGCAACGCGGCAATTCCCAACAGCGTCAACGCCGCCGCCACGTACACCCACACGGTACGCGACAACAAAAACGCCGGGCCGCGCTTGGCGAGCAATCTTGCGTTCAGTTGCGCCACCAGGATAAAGCCCGCGGCGTTGGAGCCGAACAACCAGCCGTAATGCTCGGCCGGTACGCCATAGAGCTTGATAAACACGAAGGGGGAACCGGCGATGTAGGCAAACATTCCGGCAATCGAGATACCGCCGGTCAAGGCATAGCCCAGGTACACCCGGTCTGACAGTAGCGAGCCGTAGCGGCGCAACGAGCCCGACAACGGCTGACGCGGCTGATCGGCCGGGAAGGTTTCCGGCAACCCGACCGCCACGGCGATGGCCGCCATCACGCTGAACAACGACAACGCCAGGAAAATCGACTGCCAGCCCCACACGCCGACCATCAGGCCACCGGCCAACGGCGCCAGGATCGGGGCCAGGCCGGTCACCAGCATCAGTTGCGAATACACCTTGGCCGAACCCACGGCATCGCATTTGTCACTGACCACCGCCCGGGAAATCACCATGCCCGCACACCCGCCAAGGGCCTGCACGAAGCGTGCACCGATCAGCCATTCCAGGGACGGCGCATACGCACAAGCGAAAGACGCGAGGGTAAACAGGGTGACGCCGCTGAGCAGCGGCACGCGCCGGCCAAAGCGGTCGGCCAGCGGCCCGTAGATCAATTGGCCAATAGCCAGGCCCGCGAAATACACCGCCAGGGTCAGCTGGATATGTTTTTCGTCAGTGGCGAAGGCCGAGGCCATTGCCGGAAATCCCGGCAGGTAAAAGTCGATCGCCAACGGCGCGAAGGCGCTCAAGGCGCCCAGAATCAGGATTATGCGAAGGTTCATCAGACACCCAAGTGAGTCGGCAGCTCGACAGTCTAGCCGCGCTTGGGTGCCATGAACATTACGTTAGGTGGCTAACGATCAGAAAATCACGCCAACTTGACGCTGTAGCCTTCCTCGGCAATCAGGCCGATCACTTGGTCAGAGGACAGACTGCTTGCCACCCGCACTTCTTTAGCCTTCAAGTCGACCTCCACACTTGCTGCCGAATCCTGGCTCTGTACCGCCTGGGTCACCGCTTTAACGCAATGGCCGCAGGTCATTCCTTCAACGCTGAATATTTGCATGACATGACTCCTTTGATGAGGTTGAGCCCAGTGTCGAGCTTGCCATGATGGCAAGGTCAAGTTCTCAGTATTTCTGCCGGGCTGGTATTCGGCGGCGGCGTCGTCCAAGCTTCAACCTCCCTAGCTGTGAACCATGGAGCATTCGCCATGCGCTGGTCGTTTTTTGCCCTTGCCGGCCTGATGAGCTTGCCTGCCGCTGCGCCCCAGGCCCTGGCAGCTGAAGATTATGCGGTGCTGATTATTTCCCGCGAACGCCTGGAAGTGCCGACCCACTGCGAGATCGGCCTGTATATCCAGGACCAACTGGCCGGGCGTCTGTTCCAGGAACAGGCCACCTCCTTCAACCTTCCCCCCGGCGATGTGTCGCTGCGCCTGAAAGTGTTGCCGAGTCAGGCCCCCGGCTGTCTGCCAGGCATGCTCGCGCCTCCCGCGCAGAACATCACCTTGAAAGCCGGGGATGTACGCAAATTACGCATTGCACTGGGCCCGGACGGTATGTACCTCAAAGCGGCGAAACTGGAATACTGAGTAACCCCACGATCGTTCCCACGCTCTGCGTGAGAACGCCTCATCGGACGCGCTGCGTCCCGGGTACAAGGCACTGCTTCAACGCCAGGGTGACGCGGAGCGTCACGGGCTGCATTCCCACGCAGAGCGTGGGAACGATCGGCGCAGAGCGTGGGAACGATCGGGCTTGACCTTCCCCACAGGTTAAGGTTGATCCTAGTGGCAACTTCTTCTGGAGGACTGCCCCATGAATGGATCCACCACCTTTGACCTGCCCATCGGCGGCATGACCTGTGCCAGCTGTGCCGGGCGGGTCGAACGCGCGCTGGGCAAAGTGCCTGGCGTGCAACGTGTCAGCGTCAACCTGGCCAATGAGCGCGCGCACATCGAAGTACAGGGCCAGATGGACCCCAGCGTGTTGATCGCCGCCGTCGACAAAGCCGGCTACACCGCCAGCCTGCCCCAAAGCGAAACCGCTACCGACGCCGATCAGGCCCGGCGCCTGCGCCGCGAGCGCTGGTCGCTGGTGGCGGGCATTCTGCTGGCGCTGCCCTTGGTGCTGCCGATGCTGGTAGAACCCTTCGGCCTGCACTGGATGCTCCCCGCCTGGATACAGTTTGCCCTGGCCACGCCGGTGCAATTCATCCTGGGTGCGCGCTTCTATGTCGCCGCGTGGAAAGCCGTGCGCGCCGGCGCCGGCAATATGGACCTGCTGGTGGCGATCGGTACCAGTGCCGGCTACGGCTTGAGTATCTATGAATGGCTCACAGCCGCCCCAGGCGTGACGCCGCACCTGTACTTCGAAGCCTCGGCGGTGGTGATCGCCCTGGTGCTGCTGGGCAAATACCTGGAAAGCCGCGCCAAGCGCCAGACCGCCAGCGCCATCCGCGCCCTTGAAGCCTTGCGTCCGGAACGTGCGATTCGCGTGCAGGACGGCCGTGAAGAAGACGTCGCCATCAGTGCGTTGAAGCACGGCGACCTGGTGCTGGTCAAACCCGGCGAACGCTTCCCGGTGGACGGTGAGGTGGTGGAAGGCCAGAGCCATGCCGATGAAGCCCTGATCAGCGGCGAAAGCCTGCCGGTGCCCAAACAACCCGGCGACGCGGTCACCGGTGGCGCCATCAACGGTGAAGGCCGCCTGCTGGTGCGCACACTGGCCCTGGGCGCGGAAAGCGTGCTGGCGCGCATCATCCGCCTGGTCGAAGACGCCCAGGCCGCCAAGGCACCGATCCAGAAACTGGTGGATAAAGTCAGCCAGGTGTTCGTGCCGGCCGTGCTGGTATTGGCGCTGATTACCGTAGTGGGCTGGTGGCTGTATGGCGCATCCCTGGAAACCGCCATCATCAATGCGGTGGCCGTATTGGTGATCGCCTGCCCTTGTGCCCTGGGCCTGGCCACACCGACCGCGATCATGGCCGGCACTGGCGTCGCCGCACGCCACGGCATCCTGATCAAGGACGCCGAAGCCCTGGAGCGCGCCCATGCCGTGAGCGCCGTAGTGTTCGACAAGACCGGCACCCTCACCTCCGGCGCGCCCAACATTGCGCATTTGGCGGCCGTGGATGGCGATGAAGCCCTGTTATTGCAACAGGCCGGCGCCCTGCAGCGCGGCAGTGAGCACCCACTGGCCAAGGCCGTGCTGGATGCTTGTCGCGACAGAGGCTTGGACGTGGCCGATGTGAGCGCCAGCCAATCCCTGACCGGGCGCGGCATTGCCGGTACGCTCGACGGTCGGCCATTGGCGCTGGGTAATCGCCGCTTGCTGGAAGAGACCGGCCTGGACGCAGGCGATTTAGGCCCGCGAGCCAAGGAATGGGAAGCCGAAGGCCGCACCTTGTCCTGGCTGATCGAACAAGGCGCGCAACCCCGTGTGCTGGGGCTGTTTGCCTTTGGCGACACGCTCAAGCCCGGCGCGTTGCAAGCCGTGCAACAACTCAAGGCGCAGCACATCAGCAGCCACCTGATCACCGGCGATAACCACGGCAGTGCACGGGTGGTGGCCGAGGCCTTGGGCATCGACGATGTGCATGCCGAAGTACTGCCCGCCTATAAAGCCGCTGCCGTGGCCGAGCTGAAAAAAACCGGCGTGGTGGCCATGGTCGGCGACGGTATCAACGATGCACCAGCCCTGGCCGCTGCCGATATCGGCATCGCCATGGGCGGCGGCACCGACGTGGCCATGCACGCCGCCGGTATCACCTTGATGCGTGGCGACCCGCGCCTGGTGCCGGCCGCCCTGGAGATCAGCCGCAAGACCTACGCGAAAATTCGACAGAATCTGTTCTGGGCCTTTGTGTATAACTTGATCGGCATTCCCCTGGCCGCCTTCGGCCTGCTCAACCCGGTACTGGCTGGCGCCGCCATGGCCTTGTCCAGCGTCAGCGTGGTGAGTAACGCCCTGTTGTTGAAAACCTGGAAACCCAAAGACTTGGAGGATCAACGCCCATGAACATCGGCCAAGCCGCCCGCACCAGCGGGCTAAGCGCGAAGATGATTCGCTACTACGAATCCATTGGCCTGCTGAAAACCGCCCACCGCACCGACAGCGGCTACCGGGTGTACGGCCACGACGACCTGCACACCCTGACGTTCATCAAGCGCTCGCGAGACCTGGGGTTTTCACTGGAAGAAGTCGGCAAGTTGCTGACCCTGTGGGAGGACCGCCAGCGGGCCAGCGCCGACGTAAAAGCCCTGGCGCGCCAGCACATCGACGAGCTGAACCACAAGATTCGCGAGCTGGGGCAACTGCGCGATACCTTGCAGGACCTGATGGAGCACTGCCAGGGCGATCACCGGCCCGATTGCCCGATCCTCAAGGAGTTGGCAGCGGGCAACTGCTGCGCCTGACAGACAGCACGCAATGATCGTTCCCACGCTCCGCGTGGGAATGCCGCTTTCGACGCTCCGCGTCACGCTTTAGGACGCAGAGCGTCCAGGGATGCATTCCCACGCAGAGCGTGGGAACGATCAGCGTCGCTGTAAGTTACTGCATCCAAGGCGGCGGCGGTGGCTCGTCCGGCACTTTGCTTGGTGGCGCATCATCCGCCGCGCGAATCGCCTGGCGACGCTCTTCATCCAGCCGCGCCGCTTCGATTTCGCGGATCACACCGCCCACATCCGCCAGTTCTTCCGGTTCGTCGAACTCACCGGTCAATACACTGGCCGGGTGCAAGGTGCCGGCTTCATACAGCGCCCACATTTCCTTGGCGTACTTGGTTTTCTTCAACTCCGGGGCAAAACGCCCGAAGTAGGAAGCCATGTTGCCAACGTCGCGCTCCAGCATGCTGAACGCATGGTTGTTACCCGCCGCATCCACCGCCTGGGGCAGGTCGATGATCACCGGGCCCGTAGGCGTGAGCAGTACGTTGAACTCGGAAAGGTCACCGTGCACCAGGCCGGTGCACAGCATCAGCACGATCTGGGAGATCAGGAAGGCGTGGTATTCGCGCGCCTGGTCCGGCTCCAGCACTACGTCATTCAGACGCGGCGCCGCATCGCCGTATTCGTCGGCCACCAGTTCCATCAACAGCACGCCTTCGAGAAAGTCGAACGGCTGGGGCACACGAACGCCCGCACCGGCCAGGCGAAACAGCGCCGCCACTTCCGCGTTCTGCCAGGCATCTTCGGTTTCTTTCTTGCCGAACTTGGAGCCCTTGGCCATGGCTCGCGCCTGGCGGCTGTTACGGACCTTACGGCCTTCCTGGTATTCGGATGCCTGACGAAAACTTCGTTTATTCGCCTCCTTGTAAACCTTGGCGCAACGCAATTCATTGCCGCAGCGCACCACATAAACAGCTGCTTCTTTACCACTCATCAGAGGGCGCAGCACTTCGTCGACCAGACCGTCTTCGATCAGGGGTTCAATGCGTTTAGGAGTCTTCATCAGCTTTTATTGTGGGTCCTGTATTACCAAACACGCGTGTGGAACTCGTTATACGGCAATCGGCTCGCCGGGGGGAGAGGCTACTGACCTCTGACCCCTTGAGAATGCATTCAATGGGCCAATTTTGTCGGCAATCAGCGTTCGATAATCGCCGTCACGCCTTGGCCACCGGCGGCACAAATGGAAATCAGCCCACGGCCCTTGCCCGCCGCATCCAACAATTTAGCCAAGTTGGCGACGATCCGCCCACCGGTGGCGGCAAACGGATGGCCCGCCGCCAGGGAACTGCCCTTGACGTTGAGCCGGCTGCGGTCGATCGACCCCAGCGGTGCGTCCAGGCCCAGGCGGGTCTTGCAATAGTCGGCGTCTTCCCAGGCCTTGAGCGTGCACAGCACTTGGGCGGCGAAGGCCTCGTGGATCTCGTAGTAATCAAAGTCCTGCAAGGTCAGGCCGTTGCGCGCCAGCAAGCGTGGCACCGCATACACCGGCGCCATCAACAGGCCCTCGGCGCCGTGGACGAAATCCACCGCCGCTGCTTCGCCATCGCGCAGGTAAGCCAGGATCGGCAGGCCGCGCTCCTTGGCCCACGCCTCGCTGCCCAGCAGCACCAGAGAGGCACCATCGGTCAGCGGCGTGGAGTTACCGGCGGTGAGCGTGCCCTTTTCGCTGCGCTCGAAGGCCGGCTTGAGGCTGGCGAGTTTTTCCAGGGTCAGGTCGGGGCGCAGGTTGTTGTCGCGGGTGAGGCCGAGAAAGGGCGTGAGCAAATCGTTGTGCCAGCCTTCGGCGTAGGCCGCCGCCATCTTCTGGTGGCTCTCCAGCGCAAGCTGGTCCTGCTCGGCACGAGGGATCTGCCAGGTCTGGGCCATCAGTTCGCAGTGCTGGCCCATGGACAGACCGGTACGCGGTTCGCCGTTACGCGGCAGTTGCGGCTTGAGGTGATGAGGACGAAGTTGTAACAGGAGTTTTAATTTATCTGCCAGGGATTTGCTGCGGTTGGCTTGCAGCAGGATCTTGCGCAGCCCTTCATTCACACCAATCGGTGCATCCGAGGTGGTGTCCACCCCGCCGGCAATGCCGCATTCGATCTGGCCCAGGGCAATTTTATTGGCCACCAGCAGCGCCGCCTCAAGCCCCGTGCCGCAAGCTTGCTGAATGTCGTACGCAGGGGTTTGCGGTGACAGGCGCGAACCGAGCACGCATTCACGCGTCAGGTTGAAATCACGGGAATGCTTGAGCACCGCGCCGGCGGCCACTTCGCCCATGCGCAGGCCGTGCAGGTTGTAGCGCTCGATCAGGCCCTCCAGCGCGGCAGTCAGCATCGCCTGGTTGCTCGCCGTGGCGTAGGGGCCATTGGATCGGGCGAAAGGAATGCGATTACCGCCAATGATCGCTACACGGCGCAATTGAGTCATGGAAAGCTCCCTCGTGGTGGTGGGTGGAATCATCAAGCCTAGCCTAGGCTCAATCGAACGACTGCCACCCCAGGGTGGTCAACCTTTGAACCCCAGCCTTCGGAGAGCGTTCCATGTCTGACCGTTATATCGACTTCGCCAACTCAAGCCTCGGCCATCGCCTGGTCGCCGCCATTGGCCTGCCGTCACCGGTACGCCTGGAACGCTGGCAAGCCGGGCGCCTGCGCCCGGTCGAAGGTGCGCTGCTGCTGGGCGGTGGCGCATTGGCTACCCAGGTGCTGGCATTTGCCAACCGACTCACCGACGCCGTCTACAGCTACGGCGCCGAAGCCTCGACAGCGCCCGCGTGGATTCCAGGACACGGCCCCAAGCTCAAGGCGGTGGTGTTCGATGCCAGCGGTTTGCAGCACACCGACCAGCTCAAGCAGCTGCGCGAATTCTTCCAACCACTGCTTAAAAACCTCGACCACAGTGCCCACTTGGTGATCCTTGGCCGGGCGCCGGAAAGCCTCAGCGATCCGTTCGCCGCCAGCGCCCAGCGCGCCCTGGAAGGGTTCAGCCGCTCTTTGGCCAAGGAGTTGCGCAGCGGTGGCGTACTGCAGTTGCTGTACGTGGGCGACGGTGCCGAAGGCCAGTTGGAGGGCGCGCTGCGGTTTTTCCTCTCGCCCAAAAGCGCTTATATATCGGGCCAGGTGATTCGCCTGTCAGCTTGCGACACACCGGTGCAAGACTGGACGCGCCCGCTGGCCGGGCGCAAGGCATTGGTTACCGGCGCCGCCCGAGGCATCGGTGCCTCCATCGCCGAAACCCTGGCCCGCGACGGCGCCGAGGTCATTCTGCTCGATGTGCCCCAGGCCAAGGCCGACCTTGAAGCCCTGGCCGCACGCCTGAATGCACGCACGGTGGCCCTGGATATCTGCGCCGAAGATGCCGCACGCCAACTGATCGAGCACCTGCCAGACGGGCTCGACATCCTGGTGCACAACGCTGGCATCACCCGCGACAAAACCCTGGCCAACATGACCCCGGAATACTGGGACGCAGTGCTGGCGGTCAACCTCAAGGCTGCGCAAGTGCTGACCAAGGCCCTGCTCGACAGCGGCACCCTGCAGGACAATGCACGGGTGGTGTTGCTGGCATCTATCAGTGGCATCGCCGGCAATCGTGGGCAAACCAACTATGCCGCAAGCAAGGCCGGGTTGATCGGCCTGGCTCAAGCCTGGGCGCCGCTGTTGAAGGAGCGTGGGATCAGCATCAACGCCGTCGCGCCAGGGTTTATCGAAACCCAGATGACCGCGCATATTCCCTTCGCCCTGCGCGAGGCCGGGCGCCGCATGAGCTCCCTGGGCCAAGGTGGCTTGCCCCAGGACGTGGCCGAAGCCGTCGCCTGGCTGAGCCAGCCGGGTTCCGGCGCGGTCAGCGGGCAAGCGCTGCGGGTGTGTGGGCAAAGTCTTCTGGGAGCGTAAGCATGCAATGGCAAACGTTGGACAGCACCCCACCTCTACTGCCGCTGTATTGGCGTGCGGCGCTCAAGCGCAAGATCACCGGCAGCTCACTGCCCGAACGTGGGTTGCGCTGCCGGATGCATATCAACCCCAGCGCCGTTGCCGCGTACCGCAAGGTGTGCGGTTTTGCTGACAGCCCGATGCTGCCGGCGACTTATCCGCATATCCTCGCGTTCGGCCTGCAACTGCAACTGCTGACGGACAAGAGCTTTCCGTTTCCGTTGCTGGGGTTGATCCACCTGCGCAATCGCATCCGTATTAATCGGCCGTTGGGTGGCGTGGGTGACGTGAGTGTCGGTGTCTACGCACGCAATCTCAGCCCCCATCCCAAGGGGGCCACCTTTGACATCGTGACGGTTGTCGAGGATGCCCTTGGGCTCTTGTGGGAGGGCGAAAGCCAAATGCTATGTCGGGGCGTAAAGGTTGAAGGCGAAGCTGCGGACAGCGGATCGCAGACTCCAGGAACGCTCACCGAACTGACGCGCTGGAAAGCCCCCCCTGATATTGGCCGACGCTACGCCCGAGTGTCTGGCGACTACAACCCCATCCACCTCAGTACCCCGACCGCGAAGTTGTTCGGTTTTCCCCAGGCCATCGCCCACGGGTTATGGAACAAGGCGCGCACTCTCGCGGCGCTGGCAGAACACTTACCGGCCGCCAATATTGAAATCGACGTCGCGTTCATGAAGCCGGTGCGCCTGCCCAATGAAGTGATATTGATGAGCAGCGCGGCCGGTTCCAGCGGGACGTTGGAACTCAAAGGCGCTGGGGATATACAACATATGCTGGGGCAGTGGCAGCCGACTGCCTGAAAACCCTGATTAATTGTATATATACACCCTAAGTTATAGCGGACCTTACGAGGTCCGTCTTTATTTACAACACTTTGATTTTACTAATATAAAAATCCTGAAACACCCTTCCATTACACCTTTGGTATTAGTCATTAAGCCGACGATGGCCGGATGTATATAAATCGTTAATACCAAGTTGAGCGTTGCGTGAAAGAGTGCCCTCGCCTGAGATAGCCACACGGACAAACCTATCGTTATCCGAAGAAGTAACGAAGGTTTGAAACAACCAAGGTTGTACCAGGTGCAAGGAACTCAATCATGAAAACTCAAGTCGTGTTTTGGAAAGCAAGTACCGCGCTGGCCCTGATTCTGGCAATGAGCCTGGGCGGCTGCAGCAGCGGTGGTGGCGGGCATAAATCCAGCGTGGCGGCGTCATCGCCGGATGCTGGTGCAGGTGCCGGAGGCGGTACTGGTGGCGGTGATGGCGGTACAGGCGGTGGTACCGGTGGTGGCACAGGCGGCGGTGACGGCGGTACTGGCGGCGGAAACGGTGGTGGCACAGGCGGCGGTGACGGCGGTACTGGCGGTGGAACCGGTGGTGGCACAGGCGGCGGTGACGGCGGTACTGGTGGCGGAACCGGCGGTGGCACGGGCG